>NZ_JAUBQB010000005.1:0-142521 GCF_036701035.1 Microcoleus sp. Pol7_B2
ATGGTCAAGCGGGATCCGCTAGGGGACGATCGCCCCTTCCATTATATAATCATCCGATCACAATAAATCCACCCTGCATCCCACAATTTGAGAGGGGAATGCTTTGTTTGGGCGAGGGAGATATTTTCACATCGCTCTCTTCTTTTGACCTTCTGTCAAAGTTCTTTGAATTTTCAATCTCAACCACTGGCTTAGTTCTGTTGCTAACCACTTGATTTCTGATTCACTTAGTCCCTCCTTCTCTCCTAACTGATATTTGTGCTTGCCTGCTTGAACTATCATCTGATAGACTTTCCCTAATTTCACTTCCGAGTGGCCCTCCTGCATAAGTAATGATGCCATTTGATATAACTCTCTAGGGATTGAAAAAGCAAAAATCATAACTTTTATAACTTTTATAACTTTTACACCAATACCGCTGTTTCTATATTCACGTTGTTGAATTTTCAACTGGCAAATCTCCTTCCTGGGAGATGGCTTGGCATGATTCCATCTCAACCCCAGCAGATTGCTTGT
Source organism: Microcoleus sp. Pol7_B2 (assembly GCF_036701035.1). Lineage (NCBI taxonomy): Bacteria > Bacillati > Cyanobacteriota > Cyanophyceae > Oscillatoriales > Microcoleaceae > Microcoleus > Microcoleus sp. Pol7_B2. The sequence continues at coordinate 517 of NZ_JAUBQB010000005.1, forward strand.
ATGCGAGATTTGCAGCCGATCAATTCTGAGGCGCCTTTCCCTAAATAGTGCAAATATCAACTTTAGTCCTGCCATACATAACAAACTTCCTGATATTATTACAAAAAATTGGGGATTTATCTTTAACGCATCGCTCAACATATCCCTTGCTATAAATGAGACAGGACTCGCAGATACCACAGCCGAAAGCGTGGCAATTAAACCAAAACCGATGCCTGGTGGCGGAATTACAATTTCTATAAACTCCGAATTTTTTGTAAGTTTAATATCGCTGCCTTGTGGCTGCAGCACCACCATAGGACTTTTGTTGATAAGGCGGGGATTTTTAAGCCCTCGCCATGCTTCCCTAGCCGAAGATAACCGTTTGGACAAACTTGGTTCTGTCATCCACTCCAGCCAATCTATTAAATTAGGATTGACCTGCGGTACCAGATCGGAAAATTGAATTTTCAAATCCTGCTGCGACAGTTCGGTGGGATGCAAACCCGTTACCAAATAAATTAAAGTTGCACCTAAACCGTAGAGGTCAGAAGCCGGAACCGAGCGCCCGCCAAATTGTTCCGGTGCCATATATCCGTAAGTTCCCACTACTGTAATTGTGCCGCCAAATTTTGCAGCTTGGTTTTGCACCGAACCGAAATCAACTAAATAAACTTGTCCAACCGAGTTACCTGATCTGCTATGCAGTAAAATATTGCTAGGTTTAATATCGCGGTGAATAACAGGCGGATTTTGCTCGTGCAAATAATTCAAAATTGCTAACAGCGATTTAGTTAATTCTTTCACTTCGCTTTCGCTAAAAGTACGCCCCGATCGCAAATGCTCTTGCAAAGTTTTTCCCTCTACATAAGTCTGTACCAGGGCAAAGCTTTTACTGTTTAGTTCGTCAATTTCCAGGTAGTCGAGGTAGCGCGGAATTGCTGGGTGAGAAAGTGCTTTTAAAGTTTCCGCTTCCCGTTCAAATAGCTTGAGGTCTTGCCATTCAAAATCGCTGCCGAGGAATAGCTGTTTGATAACAACTAATTCGTGAGTTTGTAAGTCACGAGCTAGCAGCGTTTGGCGACCAGTTTGTTTTCCTAGTTGCCGCTGCACTTCGTAGCGTTCTGCTAATATTTTGCTAGTCATATTTTTTTACATGAATTTGAGTGTGAGGGGAACGTCGGGGTTCAGAAACCGGGTTTTTTAGCGAGTCTGGCGGTTCTAACGCGTCTTTTCGTAAAAACCCGGTTTCTAGGAGTCGGAGTGCGTCCAGAACTGTAAATTTTAGATTACAGTCCACTTTCTTTTTGATACCACCGGGCAATAGACTTGCTACTTGCCCCCATTGACAGTCCTGCAATTAGCGACGGTGCTAGCACGAAAATAATCTCAAAACTCAAATCGTTTAGCTTATTCCAATCCATTATCCGAAAGTAGACGATGCTTATCGAGGTACAGAGTACAATACTAATTGCAGTTAAAACCTGTCGGTGAAGTTTGGGATTAGTTAGGGGAAAAAACCACAAGCGGGTCACAATTCCTACGATTATTCCGTTCCCCAACCCCAGCAGCAAGCCCAGAAAAAGACCGATAAATCCTCCGAGAATTGTCGCCACTACCGGCAAAAGAAAGGTGCCGTAAATTGCTGCACAAGCTCCTACACCTAGAGTGCCCATCCAAGTGCTGCGCCCGATCGCATTCTTGAACAACCTAGAGGTATCTAGCGTTTTTCCCAGTCTCAATGTCTGGGAATATTTATTTATTTCCTGTGGTTTTTCTAGAACTTCTTTTGCTATTTGGACTGAGGCGGGACGGCATTCTAAACTCGAATGCGTCATCCACTTCAGCCAATTGGTAAAACCGGGACTGAGTTTGGTCAATTGCTCGAACTCGATCTGCAAATCTTGCTGTGGCAAGTCGGCAGGATGCTGCTTGGTAATTAAGGCGATTAATGTTGCTCCCACGCTGTACAAATCGGAAGCTGGAACTGCTCTGCCACCAAATTGTTCTGGTGGCATATAGCCATAAGTTCCGACAACGGTGACTGTTTTTCCTTGTTGGGTTGCTAGGGTTTGAACAGCACCGAAATCAACTAGGTAAACTTCCCCGACGCTGTTGCCCGATCGATTCTTGAGTAAAATATTGCTAGGTTTAATGTCGCGGTGAATCACCGGGGGCTGTCGCTGGTGCAGGTATGCGAGGATGTCTAATAATGCTGTTGCTAATTGTTTGACTTCGCTTTCGCTGAAGGTGCGGCCGTCTGAGAGATATTCTTGTAGGGATTTGGCTGCGATGTAAGTCTGAACTAGGGCGAATCCTTTGCGCTTGGGCGTGTCGATTTCAAAGGAGTCGAGATATCGGGGAATTGCGGGATGGGATAGGGATTTTAAGGTTTCGACTTCTCGCTGGAACAGTTTTAAGTCTTCCCAGTTAAAGTCGCTGCTGAATGACAGGAGTTTGACTACTACTTGCTTTTGGGTTTTTAAGTCGCGGGCGAGTAAGGTTTGCCTTCCTGCTTGCTTGCCGAGCCGCCGATCGCACTGATAGCGATCGGCTAATATTTCTTTTGACAAATCGCCGATGTTTTGTCCGCTCATGTTCTTTTGCCCTAGAACCGATTAAACCTAGTGTAGTTGACAAAAGCGCAATAATCGGAAATGTTCGGGCTACTGCAAAAAAAATTTTCTGTCACAGAGCAACCGCCTTTAAGAGCCAGCGATCGCACGATCAAGACCCGCCTGAGTTAAGCTTAAATTTAATTTTGGATTTGCTTGTAAAGTGACTGCACTACGTCGAGCAGACTCAAGACTTGCTGCCATTCGGGGGCATCGGGGTTGTAGCTTTTGGCGCGCTGAGTTTTCAAACTGTGGTGCAAGAGGGAAAGCAGCTCGTCTGGAGACTGTAAGGAATTTTCATCTTCATCTGCTGGGGTTTGGGCTGCATTTTCTTCGATATCTTCTTTAATTTTTTGTGCTCTATCGGCGAGGGCTAAAGATCTGCCTGCAAGGTTTTCCGGCATTTTTGGCTGTTCCGACAAAGACGCACTGGTTAGTTCTACCAATAGTTGACAGACTCGATCGACCCATTCGTGATCGTTTACTGAAAAGGAACCAGATTTGAACACTTGCCCGTCAGGTCTTTGCTGAATGCTTTGTACCTTCTGGATCAGAGGGATAGCCTTAACAGTGATGTTTTCCGGGATTCTGGGGATATCTGACAGGGAGCTCCGAGCAATCTCCAGCAATAGTTGGTAAACCTGATCTACCCACTCAACATCTCCCGATTGCGAATTCCAATTATTCATAACTGACGCTAGTGGTTTTCTATATCTAAGACTAGAACATTGATTATCTGCGAAGGAAGCTCTTTTTAGGAGCCACTAACGCTATTAAGACTTACGTGGGCGGGGTGAGAAACCCGGTTTTTGAGCGGATGTTTCGTCGGCTTTCTCCAAGATTTTTCTCAGAAACCGGGTAACGCTGCTGCCAGTCCTAACTATTTTTAAGCGCTTCAAATAATAGAAGTGCTAAGTTTGTTGCGGTAGGTAGTGCGACCGAAACACCTAGGGCGAAACCCCGGCATCTCGCTTGCAAATTCAAATCCGGTTATATAACCATAATACCTGTTGGAGCTTATTTACGATTACCTCAATAGGATATTTAGGTTAATTTGTGGTGGGATGGGAGGCGCACCCCCGATCGCGATCGCCCCCGCCCCGAACCCTGACGCCACGGCCAGCATTTGCTGTGGGCTACTGCTATTTTTCTGTGAGATTCCACACACCATCCCAGTTGAGTACGTCTGAAAACCCATGTTGAAATAACATACAGCGATCGATGTGCAATTTAGCTGCCTTGTTTTTCGGGTCAACTTTCAGAACGGCGTCAAATTCGCGTTCAGCGTCTTTAAAGGCTTGCTTGGCTTTTGGTTCTAAGGCTTTCTTAAACTCGCTCAGCAGTTTTTTCACCCGATCGAGTCCCAGGTTTTCAAATTCCTCATCTAACATTTCTGCAACTGTCTCGGAGGCCCGACTTTTAATTTTCGCCTGCAATAGCTGCCTGATCTCTGCAGGTTTCAGCCGCTTGATTTGGGGATTTGATGGTTCTAAGATGTCTGCTTCCAACAGCTTTTTGACTTCGCCTTCTTGCAAGTATTTAATATCGTCTGCTGATAGGGGCTTGATTTTTGCTTGCAGCAGCATTTTGGCTTCGTCTTCCGAGAGGTTTTTCATTCCTTCCAATTTCAGCAGTTGGATTTCTGGATGCAACAGTACGATGAGTTTGTCTGCTTCCGACAGGTTTTTCGGGTCATACTCTGACAGCTTTTTCAGTTGATATAACAGGTTCCTTAGTTCGTGTTCCAACTGTTGCTCTAGATTGTAGGACAGTTTCTTAATCTCTGCCTCTGGCATTTCGGCGACATCCTTTAAGATGTTTTTCACCTCACTTTCTGAGAGTCTTTGGGTGACTGGAGCTTTGTAATGTTCGCGCCCCTTGGTGTAATGTTCTATAATTTGTTGCTGTGTTTCGGTTAGTGACTTGCCCACTGGCGAGTATCCCTCGCGGATGCCGACGAGTTCGTAAACGATTACGGGTTCGCTTTTGCCTTTGACAGTAATAAAGTCGAGTTCTCGCACGTACAGCCGATCGGCATAATATCTGTAAGTATTGTCGCTGATGATCAAGTCGGTGCCGTACTGCTTGCTGGCGCCTTCTAAGCGAGAGGCGAGGTTTACGCCGTCTCCGATCGAAGTCAATTCCATGCGTTTGCTACTACCGATGTTGCCGCTGACAACTTCATCGGAATGTACGCCCATACCGATGCCGATCGGCAATTCCCCATGTGCCACGCGATCTCGATTAAACTCAGCCAGTTTTTCCCGCATTTTAACTGCCGTTTGCATGGCGCACCAAGCATGATCCTCTAAGGGTGCTGGAGAGCCAAAAACTGCCATCAGAGCGTCGCCGATGTATTTGTCGAGAGTCCCACCGTACTCGAATACGACATCTACCATCACTTCAAAATATTTGTTGAGCATCACTACCACTTCTTCGGCTTGCAATTTTTCCGTAAGTGTGGTATAGCTGCGAATGTCTGAGAACAGCACCGAAACGTTTTTGCGCTTACCGCCCAATCCAGTATCCCCTGAAGCTAACAAAGCTTCGGCTACTTCTGGAGTCATGTAACGGTACATCAAGTTTTTGATTTGCTTGGCGCTGCTAATATCTTCCATGACGACTAACGCGCCGTTGACCTTGTTGGGGTCGGTAGCATCAGTCATTGAATTAATTGAGAGATTGATACTCTGCGCTTCTCCTTCAAAGGAAAGCAAAACTTGATCTGGGTAATACTGCTGGCGGTCCTGATTGTCTTCGGGAGACAAAGACGCATCAAACCATTTGGCAAAATCGCCTTTTTCTAACTTAATTAACTCGCGCAAAGATTGACCTTCGGCTAATTCTGCATCGCTGACACCCAGTAATTTTTTGGCACTGGGATTGGTCGCTACTATATTGCCTTTTTTATCTGTAGAAATCACGCCGTTAGTCAGGGCGTGCAGCATATCTTTTTGTCTTTGTTCTTGCTGTTTGACTTCTGCAAACAGTTTGGCGTTTTGCAGCGCCACTCCTGCTTGGATGTTAAACGCCTTCATAAATTCCATGTCATTGCGATTGAAACTCGCTTTCCACTGATCGGGGGCGTGCGGCCAATCTTCCGGGTTGTAGGGCGGGAATTCTCCTTGTCGTTTTTTATTCACTAATTGGGTGACGCCAATCAATTTTTTGTCCGAGTTAAATACTGGCATACAAAGCATACTGCAAGTGCGGTAGCCAGTTTTTTTGTCTGTTTCTTTGGAAGTTTCGGCGCGGGGGTCGTCGTACACGTCAAAGGGAATCAGCAGCGGTTGGCCGGATTGGGCAACAATACCTGCAAAACCAGCCGTTCTGGGTATGTGAACGTCTTGAAGTTTACCCCCAATGAGCATTTTTGTCCAGAGTTGATTTCTGTCTTCATCGATCAGCCACAAGGTGCTGCGATCGGCTTGCATCAGTTCTTTAGCCTGATCCATCACCCGCTTGAGGGTATCTTCTAAGTCTAAACTGCTCTGAGAAAGAGCGTTGACGGCGTTCATCAGCGCTGTCGCGGCCCGCTGTCTTTGAGTTGCTGCGTAGAAAGATTTGGACGATTCTAGAATTAGGCGAATCGACGGGGCAAATTCTCGAAAAACTTGTTCGTCTTCTTGAGTAAATCCTGCCTTATCAATCTGTGATTCTAAAGTACCATAATGTTCGTGATTGGGTTTGAGTTTATTAATCAGTTGAACTACTGCTACTAACTCTCCTGTTTCTTCGTTGATCAGGGGCATCGCCAGCATTGTATAAGTGCGATATCCTGTTTCTTTGTCAGTTTTTTTTGCGTTAGTCGAGCGGGGGTCGTTATAAAAATCATAAGGAATGTTCACCACTTTTTTTTCAGTGGCTACTTCTCCCGCAATGCCCACATGGGCGGGAAATCGGAGCTCTAGACTTTTGCCATTTTCGTCTTTAGCGACGATCGCCCAGAGTTCATTCTTTTCTTCGTCTAATAAAAATATAGTGCTGCGAGCGGCATTCAGCAATTCCCCTGTTTTGAGGGTAATCGACTGCAACATCTCGTTGAGGATGGCATCAAATCCCTCGCTCTCCAGGATATTGTCGAGCATTCCCAGGGTTTGATTGACAACCTTAAGTTTGTCTTCTACTTCCTTAACTACTACTGTGAAACTTTGCTTATTTAGAAGGTCGAGAATGCCGGATAGGTTTCCTTGGCGGGGGATAATTGCATTGCTCCTAATTTCCGGGGCAGGATAGCGTTCCTGATGATGATTTTCACCGCCGACAACAGTGACATCAATCACGTTGTCCAGAGAAGAGTAATTGGTGGAAGATGCAGATTTCATAGACCTTTACAGAAGCTTAAGTGTAAGGGTTAGTCTCTAAGCGAAGAGAGTGGGGAAGTTGATTAGTGAGTCACCTGTCGCACAAGACTCAAGTATGTGTGAAAGTATTTCCCAGTTTACAGAACTCCGGCCACAAGGCAAGGGAAATTCAGTTGGCCTTGCTGCTTAACGGAGGGTGGGAGAGTAACAAGGCGGTGGGAGTGCTGCAATCTTTTTAGAGATCGCGAATCTTGTTTAAATGGTTTATTAACTGATTTTGACATTGTGTGTGCCTGGTTTAAGTAAGTTCTGCCGATCTTTGAGCCGATCGCCCGCAGGAACATGAAGGCGTACTGGCGGGAAAACTGCTGAAAGAGGGGTGGCCTTGTGGGACTAGCAGCAATTGTGACACTACCAGTTGCTAGTGATGTGTGCCCTTCTCTACACAATTGTGGTTTTTAACTAGAATTTCTCTCTATTGTGCTGCTCTTAGCTTTGAGCCCACTAAATTCACGGGGTTTTCAGCTTTTTTTTGTAAAATTTGCGGTTGATATTTTTAGTGTAACCTCCGACTCGGAAAAAACTCCGCCTTTTGGCCCCCCGATCGGCTTGAGGGTTCGATCAGGGTTGGGCCGACGACTGAGTTTGGCGCAATCCGGCGGCTTCGACAAGCAGGGATTCGGCGAAGGCGATGGCTTCTGTTGCCGAGCGGCCGCTGGCGAGTTGGGCGAGTTCTTCCCGCCGCTGCTCACTGTTGAGAGCGGCAACTCTGACTACTGTACGTTCCATTGGTTCGGAGTTGGCTGCGGGTTCGTCGATACTTGGTTCTGCTTCGATCGTCTGTTTGTTGACGCGAAAATGAAAATCAGCCATCGCGGCGATCAGCGGCTGGTGGGTGACGCAGAGAACTTGGTGTTTGTCGGAAAGTTGGTAGAGTTTTTTGGCGATCGCCCCGGCGACTCTCCCGGAGACTCCGGCGTCGATTTCGTCAAAAATCAGCGTACCCGCACTTTCTATTTGGGAAAAACAAGCTTTGATGGCGAGTAGAAAGCGGCTCATTTCTCCGCCGGAGGCGATCGCGCCCAGAGGTTGCAGGGGTTCGCCCGGATTGGGGCTGAAACAAAAGGCGATTTGGTCGGCACCGGTGGCGGTTGGGGTACAAGGCGAGATTTCGACTTGAAACTGCACTTTTTCCATTGCTAACGGCTTAAGTTCTCCTACGAGGTGCGTTTCTAGTTTGAGGGCTGCTTCGCGCCGCAGGGTGGTGAGGTGGCTGCAAGCGTCTTTTAATTGCTCTAAAGCGGTCTGATATGCGAGTTCTAAGGCTTCCATTGACTCGCCTCCTTCTAAAAGTTCGTTTAGTTCGTTTTGAATGCTTTGGTAGTAGGCGATCGCTTCTTTAAGTGGCCCGTATTTGCGGCAAATTTGTTTGAGTTCCCGAATCCGATCTTCTACTTCTTCGAGTCTTTCGGGATCTGCTTCTAATTGTTCGCCGTAGCTGCTAATTTGCCGGCTGGCTTCTGTGGCTTGAGCTAAAGCATCGCTGACCATTTCTAGGATTGGTTGCAACTGCACATCGTAAACCGCCATGTCGCTTAAAATTACTTCGGCTTTGCTCAACAAGTCGGCGGCTGATGCGCTGTCGCCGTCGTTTTGGTACAGGGCTTGGTGGACTTGGTAACTCTGCTGCTGCAATTCGACGACGTGGCCCAGCCGGATTGATTCTTGTTCTAGCTGTTCGAGTTCGTCGGCGTCTTCGATATGGGCTTCGCCGAGTTCTCGGACTTGGTATTCTAACAAATCAAGTCTTTGCAGTCGCTGCTGTTCCGACTGACGCCTGCGTTTGAGGGCTGTTTTGGCGTTGTTGGCTCCCAGCCACGCGGAGGCGATGATCGATCGCGCTTCAGTAAGCTTTTTGCCGCCGTATAAATCAAGCCATTCTCGCTGGAGGGTTTCTTGTCCGAGGTGGACGGTTTGGCCTTGGGCGGTAATTTCGACCAGCCGATCGCGCAGTTGATCCATTAACTGGCGGTTGACGAGAATTCCGTTCAAGCGCGATCTGGTGCGTAGAGCACCGCTTGATGCGTTAATTTCCCGGCTGCAAACGGCTAAATTTCCGTCTATGGGTTCGATTTCTTGCTCGCCCAGCCACAAAGCTGCGGCTTTGTCCAATTCAAAGGTAGCTTCCAATATTGCCCGCGCTGCTCCGGTGCGAATCGATCGGCGATCGACCTTGCCGCCCAACACTGCATCTATCGCATCTAGGATAATCGATTTGCCGGCCCCGGTTTCCCCTGTAAATACGTTCAAACTCGGGCCAAATTCTAGATCCAGGCAGTCAATTAAGGCAAAGTTTTCTATTCTGAGGGATATTAACATGGGAATTGGGAATTGGGAATTGGGAATTGGGAATTGGGAATTGGGAATTGGCCATCGGGCATTGGCCAAACAGGGCATCGGGCATTGGCTCCTCCACTATCGGGCGCGTCGAATTTCCCGAGTCCAATTTTCATTTTTAACTAGAATACTTTTGATTTTGCCATTATTGATGGAGTCTCAACCTTAATGCAAAATAAATTTCTGTTTCCCATTGCTCTATTAAGTGTTGTCTTGATTGGAGCTTTTGGGTGGAATCTGTACCAAGACAAGCAGCGAGTCCATGAATTAACCCTTGCGACTGGAACGAAAAGCGGGAATTATTATCCTTTCGGGCAGGCAATTGCTGAGGTAGTTACGCAACAAAATCCGCGTTTGCGAATTCGAGTTATTGAGAGTCAAGGTGCTGAGGAAAATATGGGCCTGCTTCAGGCAAATCAGGTGCAGTTAGCGATCGTGCAGAACAATACAGAGGGGGGACCCTCGGCGAGGGTAGTGGCTGCTTTGTTTAAGGAGGTTTTTCACTTAATTGTTTCGGAAAAGTCGGGTATTCAAAATGTTGCTGATTTGCAGGGAAAAAATATTGCGCTGATGGCTGAAGGCAGCGGTTCTTACACTTCTTTTTGGTTGGTAAGCAAACATTACGGTTTGAAAAAAAGCGATTTTAAATTTACTGCTGGCTCTTGGGATGATGCTACTAAGTTGTTTGCTAGCGGCGAGGTTGATGCTATTTTTAGGGTGCTACCTCCGGGGAGCGATGTTGTTAGGGATTTGTTGCAAAATACCCGGGGCAAGTTGGTGCCGATTGACCAAGGAGCTGCGATGAGAATTAAAGTACCTTATCTGGAAGCTGATGTGATTCCTAAAGGTACTTACAAGGCAGATCCTGCGGTTCCCGATGCGGATTTACCTAGCGTTGGAGTGCAGGCTAATCTGCTGGCTGGGGAGGATCTAGATCCGATAATCGTCAAGGAAATTACGCGAATTTTGTTCGAGCACCGCCGCAACTTGGTAGCTGCTAATTCCCTGGGAGCTATGATTAGTCAGCCGGGAGGCAGCGGGAGTTTGTCTTTGCCCGTTCATGAGGGGGCTCAGGCTTATTACGATCGCGAAAAGCCGGATTTTGTTGCTGCTAATTCTGATGCTATCGGTTTGTTTTTGTCTATCGGCACTCTTTTGGCTTCTTGGCTTTGGCAGTTGCGATCGCGCTTTTTGCAGAAACAAAAAAATCGAGCTGATAAATTTAATTTGGATATTTTAAGTTTAATCCAACAAATTCGCCAAGCGAAAGCTTTGGAAGAAATCGATCGGTTGCAGGCAGAGTTATTTGATATTTTTAATCAAGTGATTGTGGACTTGGATGAAGATCGGATTGATTCGGAATCTTTTCAATCTTTTACTTTTACTTGGGAAACTGCGATTAAGATTGCCAGCGAGCGAGAAAAAATGCTGCGGAATGTGCAGTTTGTTTCCAATAGTTTAGAATCTGAGGCCACTCTTATCAAAGATCGGGAGATTTAATTTATATTCCTCGTTCGCACTTGTGCTTGAGCGCCTGGAGGTTCGTAGTTGCGATCTTTGTGGCCCAAAGTTTGTAGTTGAGATTAAGTCCTAAAGCGCAACTACAAACGGAATGGCTGCGTAATTCAGCAATTTCTACTCCTTTGAGCCAATGAAGCCTAAGTGTTTCCAAGCAGCGGCTGTGGCAATTCGGCCCCGACTTGTGCGCTGCAAAAATCCAATTTGCATTAAGTACGGTTCGTATACATCCTCAATTGTTTGAGTGTCTTCTCCTGTGGAAGCTGCAAGAGTTTCTAAGCCAACCGGGCCGCCGTTAAAGTTTTCGATCATTGCTGTCAAAAGACATCGATCAGTCCAATCCAAACCTAGCGGATCGACGTTGAACAGTTCGAGGGCGACTGATGCAATTTCGGCATTAATTGGCTTTAAATTTTTGACTTCGCTGTAGTCTCTAACTCGCCGCAGCAAGCGGTTAGCTATCCGGGGGGTTCCGCGGGCTCGGCGAGCAATTTCTGTGGCTCCTTCTGGGGTGATTTGAGTGTCGAGAACTTGGGCACTTCTTTGGACAATTAGACTGAGTTCGTCTATTTCGTAGTAGCGCAATCTTTGGATCAAGCCGAAGCGATCGCGCAATGGAGATGTCAGCGATCCGACTTTTGTGGTTGCTCCTACTAAAGTAAAGGGTTTCAGGGGAATGCTGCGGATTTTGGCGCTTTTGCCTTGACCGATCGTAATATCTAACCGACAGTCTTCCATCGCCGGATAGAGGATTTCTTCTGTAACTTTAGATAAGCGGTGAATTTCGTCTATAAACAGCACGTCGCCTGCTTTGAGGTTGATCAGCAATCCGACAATATCTCGCGGTTTTTCTAAAGCTGGGGCGGTGGTGATTTTGCATTCAACTTCCATTTCTGCTGCTAGAATTAGCGACATTGTGGTTTTTCCCAACCCTGGAGGCCCGTAGAGTAACAGGTGATCCATAGGTTCGCCGCGAGATTTGGCTGCTGCAATTGCGATCGCCAAAACTTCTCTCAAGTCTTTTTGTCCGATGTATTCAGCTAAACGCTGGGGTCGGATTTTGTCGTCTTGTTTGCTGTTGATTTCGTCGGGTAGTTCTTGCGATTCTAGCAAAGATTCCGCCTGGGGTTTGGCGACTTTTTTGCGACGGGCTGGGGCTATGTCTTCGGGTAGATTTGGGTCGGGGGGCTGTTGTTTGGAGGAGATAATAGCCATATTTATTTGCGATCGGGCAGCGGGAAGTGTTTACAATTGTTAGCAGAATCTTTAAAATTATTGAGTTCGTTATGAGTATTCCATCTTCTTTATTAGCATCGGAAAGCATAACTTTTGAGGGGGCGATCGAGCTGACTCAATCTTTACTGTCGTTCATTGAGGCTAATCGACTTTTACAAGCCGACATCCAGCAAGCTGTTACATCTCTGGTGAAAACACAGAACGGTGCTAGGGGGTTTTTTGTCACCTATCTAACGGACGATCGACAGGAGGCAGATCACCCGTCACCCGGAGTAGTCGAGGCGCTGCGATCGGCTCCTGAGATCGTAGCAGAACTGCTGGTGAAAAATTTGGCGATGTCGGCGGCAATGGCTGTACATCATTCGCGCCAGCAAAAGGAGGAAATGGCGGCCGATTCTGCTAGAGTGCAGGAGCGATCGCGCAATTTAATTCAAATCCTGCAAATGCCAGCCTGTCAAACTATAGCGTCGCAAATGCTAGAAAGTTTGCACAGTGCCAATGGCGAGTATGAAAAATTTTTCCAGCGGTGGGGCTACGACGACGAGCAAAAACTAGCGATCGATTCGGCAGTTCGATCGGCGATCGGCTAAAATAACCTCCGAAGGAAGAGGAAAGAAGAAAGAAAGAAGAAGCCGAAGCTAGGGTGGCAGATCCTTGATCAAAGCGGCGGGGCTGTGGAATAATTGCGGTTTAACAAAAGCTGCACAATTGTAGCTTGAGTTGATTTAGGTGTGAAGCTAGTGAACGAGGGCGAAAAAATTGCTGAGAACGGTGAAAGGAGTTGCCCAAAAAGCCCGAAGGGTGGGCGGCAGGCTGCCCGCAATTACGCCCCGGCGGTGGGCGAAGCTGAATCTGCTGGCAACATTGGTGCGCCGGGACTTGGAAGCTCAATACAAAGGCTCGATTCTGGGCAATTTGTGGCCGCTGCTGAATCAGCTATCGCAATTGGTGATTTACACATACGTATTTTCGATCGTCCTCAAGGTAAAGCTCAGCCTTGCAGGCTTCCCGGAAAACAGCGACATTACATTTGGAGTCTGGCTGTTTGCAGGTTTGTTGCCTTGGAGTGCCTTCACCAGCGGTTTGATCAAGTCGGGAGTATCGGTGGTGGGGCAGCCGAATTTAGTGAAAAAAGTGGTATTTCCTCTCGGTTTGCTGCCGCTAGTGCCGATTTTTACAGCTTTTATTGAAAGTTCTCTGGGTTTAGCAGCTTTGATTGTGATAGTAGTAGTGTCGTCGCAAAAGCTCAACGCTACTTTATGCTTGCTACCGCTGGTGTGGGTGCCTCAGTTGCTAATCACAGCGGGTTTGGGGTATTTGACAGCGGGCTTGACTGTATTTTTGCGAGACATTCCTCAGACATTAGGTGTTATTCTAAATTTTTGGTTTTATTTGACGCCGATCGTCTACCCAGCATCAATAATCCCCCAAGAGTGGCGGGCGTGGATATTTTGGCTGAATCCAATGGCCGCCATCGCGGAGGTTTATCGAGACCTCATACTGCTTGGAGAAGTTAAGCATTGGGGCGAATGGGGTGTCGCCACGCTAATTTCTGCTGCTATATTTTGTGGAGGTTTGGCGGTTTACCGGCGTTTGCGTCCCGCTTTTGCTGACGTGCTGTAAATTTGTTTGAGATCTACAGTCAATCTAAAATCTAAAATCCAGGGTGCTGTAAGTTTGTTTGAGATCTACAATCAATCTAAAATCTAAAATCTAAAATCGATTGTGCTGTAAATATGTTTGAGATTTCAAGTCAATCTAAAATCTAAAATCTAAAATCTAAAATCGATTGACTGCCGCCAATGACAGAAAATGTAATTTCACTAAAAAATGTTTCCAAATGCTTTAAGCGGTACGATCGTCCAGGAGACCGCTTAAAGGAAATTATTTACCCCAGCAAAAAACTGGCTGACGAATTTTGGGCCCTACACGACATCAATCTGGAAATTCCTCAAGGACAAACTCTCGGAATCGTCGGTCGCAACGGTTCGGGAAAAAGCACTCTCCTGCAAATAATTGTGGGGACGCTAACGCCTACCGCAGGAAGCGTGGAGGTTAAAGGGCGAGTCTCCGCTTTGTTGGAACTCGGAAGCGGGTTTAACCCAGAATTTACCGGGCGGCAAAATGTGTTTTTTAACGCTCAGTTACTGGGATTCAATCAAAAACAAACTGAAGAAAAGTTTGACGATATAGCTGCTTTTGCTGATATTGGGGATTTCATCGAACAGCCAGTCAAAACTTATTCTAGCGGTATGTTTGTCAGGCTAGCTTTTGCTGTTGCGACTAGCGTCGAGCCAGATATTTTGGTGGTTGACGAGGCGCTTTCGGTGGGCGACGAAGCTTTTCAACGCAAGTGTTTTGCTCGCTTGCAAAGCATTCAGGAAGGTGGCGGAACGATTTTATTTGTTTCTCACGCTGCTACTTCTGTGGTGCAACTTTGTACGTCGGCTATTTTAATGGATAGCGGTGAATTGCTGCTGGCTCACACGCCGAAGGTGGTAATTTCTAAGTATCAAAAGCTGATTTATGCCGATCCGGATCAGGTGTTGGGGTTGAAGTCAGATATTCGAGCTCTGAACCAACTGACAAAACAGGAAAGTCAAGACCACCTTCAGGAGGCTAATTTAGAAAGCACAAAGAGGGAAGTTAAACCGGAGCAACATCTGTCTAAACCCAAGGAATATTACGATGAATTTTACGATCCGGGGATGGTACCGTCGAATACGGTAAGGTATCCGTCTCGCGGAGCGGAAATTATCAACCCCCACATCGAGACGCTGAAGGGAAATGTGGTAAATCACTTGATCGGTCGTCAAGATTATATTTATACTTACTCGGTCACTTTCTCCCGGTCCACTTCCAAAGTTAGGTTTGGAATGTTGATTAAAACGATTAGCGGTTTTGAGTTGGCGGGTGCTTCTTTGAAGGCTTCTACTCAGTCAGTTAGGTATGTAGAAGCGGGAACGAAAATTGTAGTGAAGTTTCATTTTAAATGTTTGCTGAATCCCGGTGTTTATTTTCTGAATGCTGGGGTTGTGGGAACGGTTGATGGAGATTTAACTTATCTGGATCGCTGCGTTGATGTGGCGATGTTTAGAGTTCAGTCTTGTACTGAGTCCTGCGGGAACGGCATCGTTGACTTGCTGATCGAACCGTGTTTAACTGTTGTTAATGCTGATTCTATAGTGAAAGAGCAGTCAACAGAGGTTATCTAAAATTCTGTAAAAACAATGAACGATATCAATTTAGATTTAGTTGAAAATCCCGTAATCAAAGCATTTATTCAAGATCAAACTAAGTTACCTGAAAAATTTAAACTGAATATCTGCCAAGACGATGAAATGTATTTGTTCAGTTTGAACAACGTCAAAGACGATCGCGATCGGGCTTTGGTGCGCTATTATTCGATCGGGCGTCGCATCTTGGATACGGTTAAACAAGTTGTGGAATGGCATTTTGGCAGTTTTGAAAATGTACCGTCTTTTCTAGATTTTGCCTGCGGTTACGGTAGATTTACGCGGTTTTTGATTCAGGAAATGCCGCCGGAACGAATTTGGGTTTCTGATATTTATGCTAACGCGGTCAAGTTTCAAACTGAATACTTGGGCGTCAGCGGTATTGTCTCGACGGGAAAACCAGAAAATTATTTAATTGACCGAAAGTTTGACTGCATTCTGGCTAATTCTTTTTTCAGCCATATGCCGGAAAGAACTTTTACGAGTTGGCTGCAAAACTTGTACAATTTGTTGACTGCTAAGGGCATTTTGATGTTTAGCGTTCACGATGAGTGTTTGCGGGCCCCTCATGTAGAAATGCCGGCCAACGGTATTTTGTTCAGGGCCAACAGCGAAAGCCAGTCTTTAGATAAGGAGGAATACGGCACAACTTATGTAACTGAAAAGTTTGTGAGAGAATGTGTCGAGCGAGTTAGCGGAGGCAAAGCTTTTGTTCACCGCATCAAAAAAGGCATCTGCAGATTTCAGGATTTGTATGTTGTCACAAATAAGCTAGTTAGAGATTTTTCGGAGTTGAAATTCACTCATCACCCGGAAGGATATATTGATGTTGCTGCTTTTACGAATAAGGAAAATTTGTATCTAGAAGGATGGGTAGCTGATGTGAATCTCGACGGTCGAGTTGAGGAGCTGCAAATGCTGGTAAACGGCGAGGTTGTACAGAGGTGCGAACCTTTTTACGATCGCCCGGATGTTGCTGGATATTTTCAAACTGATGGGGCTTTGCAGTCGGGTTGGAGGTGTTATTTACCAAAAAACACCGTGGCGCTGGAGGATGTGTTAATAGTTAAAGCTATCAATAAATACGGTTTGGAATGGATTCTGGAAACTTGCACTGTTAAATCGCTGGTTAACCAAAGGCAATCGCAGTCTTTGTTGGGGTCTACTCAGACAAAACTCAAATTACTCGAAACTCAGTTAGCTTCGGCTAAGATAGAATGGGAGCAAAGCCAAAGTAAGTTAATGATTACTCAAACGAAGTTGGAAGAAACTCAAACTGAATTAGTTTTAGCTCAAACGCAGTTGGAGCAAACTCAAAACCAGTTAGTATCTGTGCAAACACAGTTGGAGAAAACAGAAAATCAGCTAATTAATCTCCAGCAAGAACTAGAGCAAGCGAAGTGTCGGGTTTTGGCAATGGAAAGCAGCAAGTTCTGGAAGATCCGAAGCGCGTGGTTTCAAGTCAGGCGATCCCTGGGCTTAGCGGGAGAGTAGGGAGAGCAAGTAATTTGGGTGTGGGAATTAGGGCAAGGGAGAGAAATTGTGAGTACACATGACAGCAAACCGTCGGTTTTTATTGTTACCGGAATGCACCGTTCCGGTACGTCTTTAACAGCTTCTTTGTTTCAGAAAGTCGGGGTTGATATTGGCAAAAAGTTAGTGGGTCCGGCCGACGGAAATGTGAAAGGTCATTTCGAGAATGTTGATTTTGTGGAGTTTCACAAAAGTGTTTTGCGATCGCACGGTATTGATGAACTCGGATGTACGTTTGAAAAAACGATTCCGGTAGCAGCAGAATACGTAGAAATCGCCAAAAGGGCGATCGACCAAAATCAACAAACTCACAAACATTGGGGTTGGAAAGACCCGCGAACAGCCCTTTTTTGGGATTTTTGGCTGACGTTACTCCCCGAAGCTAATTTTATCTGTGTTTATCGATCGCCCTGGGAAGTAGTCGATTCCCTTTACCGCCGGGGAACCGATGTCAGCTTGCTGCAAAATCCCGAAAAGGCAGTAAAAATGTGGATTCACTACAATCAAAAAGTTTTAGAACTTTACGAACGTTTCCCCCATCGCTGTCTCCTCGCCAACGTTTACCCCATCGGCAACACTCCTGAACTTTTCCTCGATCGAGTCAACGAAAAATTTAATGTTAACTTAGGTGCGATACCGGGCGACAATTTTGAAGAATCTTTATTAGTCAACGATATTGTCAAAAGTCACAGACCGAGTTTAATAGAAAAATATTTTCCCGAAGCATTAGAACTATATGAACTTTTGGAAACCCAAGCTGGCAATCTGAGCAGCGAATCGAAAGATGCGATCGATCAAGTTATTCATTTCCCAGCATCTCCAGTCTGGCCATTTGAAGATTGGCTAAAAATCCGCTTGCTGGAAAAACAGCAAAAAACGAGTTCTTCCGAACTCAAACAGTGGCAAGAACAATTTCACCAGGCACAGGCGAAAGTGTTGGGATTAGAGACAGAATTAGGAGCAACTCAAGTACAGCTTGCAGGCAAAGAATCAAATTTTCAAGAAGCTTTAGCAAAACTCCTCGGATTAGAAACAGAATTAGGACAAACTCAGGTACAGCTTGCAGGCAAAGAATCGCAATTTCAAGAAGCTTTAACAAAAGTCTTAAAATTAGAAGCAGAATTAGGGCAAACTCAGGTACAGCTTGCAGGCAAAGAATCGCAATTTCAAGAAGCGTTAGCGAAACTCCTCGGATTAGAAACAGAATTAGGACAAACTCAGGTACAGCTTGCAGGCAAAGAATCGCAATTTCAAACAGCTTTAGCGAAAGTATTAGAGTTAGAATCAGAATTAGGGCAAACTCAGGTACAATTTGAAGAGACTGAATTTATATTGCAGCAAAAGTTAGCTGAATTACTTCAGTTAGAAACAGCACAAAGTCAAAATCAGGAAAGATTAAAGGATACTCAGGAAAAATTAGAACACTCCCGCCAGGAAAATGAAAATTTTCGGGCAGAACTCGCTCTAATCAAGTCTTCAATAGGGTGGCAAGTGAGAGAAAAGTTAGGGGAAGTTCAGCGCAAAATCCGCGACTTGTTCCCTAAATTTATTTTTTCGTTAGATCAACCCACAACTTGGCAAGTTTGTGATTCTAACCTGCTAATTGTGGGGTGGGTTTTTAACCAGAAAAGAGAGATTGCAGCAGTCCGCTGCAGAATTAAAGACCAGAGTTTTGCAGGCGTTTACGGCATAGATAGAAGTGATATAGCGCTCGCACACTCTAATATTCCGGATGCGAAGAAATCAGGTTTTACAATTCAATTGGAAGCGCCTGCCGGACGGCACGAAGTGCTACTGGAAGCGCAAGATGATCGAGGTAAATGGCATTTGTTGGCAGCTTATCCGTTGTTAGTTTCAACGATTCAAGCATCGTTAGATGTACCGGTGGTGTGGGAACAGCGTCAGGGCCAAATTTTGTTTGCAGGTTGGTGCTGCCACCACGATCGCAAAATTGCTAAATTAAGCTTGTTGTGCGGCGATACTTCTGTAGAATGCGCCTACGGTTTACGGCGAAAAGATGTCGGCGAAGTGTTTCCCGACTGGGTTAACAGTTCGGAAAGTGGTTTTGAGGCCCTTGTCGATTTGCCGCCAGGGGAATGGCACGTTTCTCTGCAAGCTGAGTTAGAAAGCGGGGAAATTTTGTCTTTTCAAGCGCCTAAAAAATTGACTGTGCGGCGCTACCATATTTGGCAACGAAGTGCTGATAAATTTGAGGAGTTATCAAGGTTTACAGCCGCAATCCAGCAGCGGGCGAGGGAAAGAAAACAGCGTCTGGGCAGGATTGTGCCGATGCCTTGGGAAATTGTGAAAGTGATCCGCCAGTTGGGGAAGATTTATCGGCAGCAAAAACAGTTTACTGCGCCGGGAGATTTGCTGCCGCCTGCGGGTTTTATCGTGCCTAAACCTATTGATAGGTATGACGCATGGCTGGAGGTGAATCAGTGGAACGATCGCGCGCGCGATTACTTGATTTCTCGGTTAAAATCGTGCCGGGAACCCCTGCCTAAAATTTCGGTAGTAATGCCAGTTTACAATCCGCAGATAGATTTTCTCGAAAGTGCGATCGACAGCGTAATCAATCAAGTTTATCCAAACTGGGAACTCTGCATTGCTGATGATTGCAGCACCGATTTCACTGTTGCTGAAAATTTGAAAAGCTGGGTTCAAAAGGACGATCGTATCCGCATCACATTTCGCACAGAAAACGGCAACATCAGCGCAGCAACTAACAGCGCCGCCGCCCTCGCAACAGGCCACATCATCCTGTTTTTAGACAACGACGACGAACTCACTCCCGATGCATTAGGCGAAGTCGCCTTATATTTTGCCTCGCATCCAGCCACCGATTTTCTATATTCCGACGACGACAAAATCGACACTAAAGGTCGCCGATTCGCCCCGCAATTCAAACCGGAATGGTCGCCGGAACTGCTGCTTTCCTATATGTATCTCGGTCATTTATGTGCCGTGAGAAGACACATTTTTGAACAAATAGGCGGTTTACGGATAGGTTTTGAAGGCTCCCAAGATTACGATTTTGCCTTGAGAGCCACCGAAATTTCTCGCCACGTTGCCCACCTGCCGTTAGTGCTGTATCACTGGCGAACCGCACCCGGTTCTACGGCCATATCTGGGGCCGCGAAACCCGCCAGTTTTTCCGCCGGTCAAAAAGCCATTCAAGATGCACTCAATCGCCGCCAAATTAACGGCAATGTCGCTCAGCACGCATGGGCGATCAAAGAAAATCTGGGCATATTTGCCCAGGATTTCCCGGATAACGGCCCATCAGTAACGATAATTATTCCTACTAAAAATCAGCTAAAGTTGCTGAAAGCCTGTCTGGATTCTCTAGAAACTACAACATACAAAAATTATCAAGTTGCCGTTATCGACAACGAAAGCGACGACCCTAAAACTTTGGAATACTTAAAGGAATTAAAGTGCAAAGTTTTGCCTATAAAAAATCCTGGGGGCAAGTTTAGTTTTGCAGCCATTAACAACCGTGCTGCCGAACAAGTTGACAGCGAATATGTGTTGTTTTTGAACAACGATACAGAAGTAATTAACCCGCGCTGGCTGAGTCAAATGGTGGGATACGCTCAAATTCCCGCTGTGGGTGCAGTCGGCGCGCGGCTGTTATATCCAGACGGCAGAATTCAGCACGCGGGCGTAATTCACGGTCTCCATCACGGTTTGGCGGGTCACGCTTTTAAGCTGATGAACAGCGAAAATCGAGGCTATCTTTCTCAAGCGATGGTAACGCGAAATTACTCTGCGGTAACAGCGGCTTGCATGATTACTCCACGTCAATTGTTCTTAGAATTGGGCGGTTTTGATGAGGAGAATTTTGCTGTTGCTTACAATGATGCAGATTACGGATACCGACTGTTAGAACGGGGTTATCGGTGCGTATATTGTCCCGATGCGGAATTGTTGCACAAAGAGGGAACTTCTAGGGGTTTTACCGACAATCCTCAAGAAGTGGCAGCTTTTAGGCGCAAGTATGCGGGTAAAAATGACAGTTTTTACAGTCCTCACTTGTCTTTAGAAGATGAGTATTTCCATATTCAACCTCGCCGGGTTTTTATGAAGGAAGAAGGTTCGGCAACGGATTTTGTAACGGATGTAACGGATGTAACCGAGAAGGAAAAACTAAAATTTAATGATTCTGGTTTGTTGGTAGCAGAAGCGGGGAATCTGATTCATCGTGTTAGGGTTTTGATGTGCAGCAATTCGCTGGATTTTACTGGGGCGCCGCTACATCAGTACGAAATTGCAGTGAAATTAGCGGCTGAGGGTGTGATTAAGCCGATCGTACTTTGCGTAACAGACGGGCCCCTACGTCAAGCTTACGAACAGCAGGGAATTGAAGTAATTGTGCGTGACAATCCTCTCGAACACATCTATCAGCGCGATGCTTATGATGAAGCCATCCGCAGTTTTAGCAAAGAAATTAGAAGTTTAAAAGTAGATGCAATTTATGCCAATACTTTAGAAAACTTTTTTGTAGTTGATGCGGCGCGGCAAATCGGAACTCCTACAGTGTGGAACGTGCACGAAAGCGAACCTTGGCAAACTTATTTTAACAGGTTTGGTTCGGAGATTGCGGCGAGAGCTTTAGAGTGTTTTCGCTTTCCTTACAAAGTTATTTTTGTGGCAGATGCAACGCGGGACAGGTATTTGCCTCTCAACAGCCACCACAATTTTACGGTGATTCACAACGGTTTAGATTTGAGCAAACTGGAAAATTCGGATCACTCTGAATTAGCTAGAAAAACTTTAGGTGTTGCAGCGGAAGATGTGGTAATTTTGCTGCTGGGAACGGTATGCGAACGCAAAGGACAGCAGGATTTAGTTAAAGCACTTTCTCTTTTACCTGACAAATGGCACAATAAGATTAGATGTTTTATTGTGGGCGATCGTCCGAGTATTTACAGCAATAAATTAGCCGATTTGGTGCAGGAATTGCCCAAAGAGTTGCGGCAAAGGGTGACTGTAGTCCCTGAAACTGGGGAGACGGGAAAATACTACAAAGCGGCTGATATTTTTGTTTGCACTTCTCGCGTCGAAAGTTTCCCAAGAGTGATTTTGGA
Source organism: Microcoleus sp. Pol7_B2 (assembly GCF_036701035.1). Taxonomy (NCBI): domain Bacteria; kingdom Bacillati; phylum Cyanobacteriota; class Cyanophyceae; order Oscillatoriales; family Microcoleaceae; genus Microcoleus; species Microcoleus sp. Pol7_B2. Next base: position 22,428 of record NZ_JAUBQB010000005.1, read on the forward strand.
GGCGATGACCTGCGATTTGCCAATTGTTACATCGCCGGTTTTTGGGATTAAAGAACAAGTGCGGCCGGGAATTAATGGTTTGTTTTATACGCCCGATCGCCCGGACGAATTAGTTGCAGCTTTGATTAGTTTATTGGATGATAAATCATTACGGCAGCAGTTAGCTGAAAACGCTAAATATGTGTTAAAGTCATTGAATACTTTTGAAGAAATGACTCAAGCTTACGGTCAAATTTTTCGCGAAGCTTATTTAACTAAAAAGTAACCGTTCAAGATTAAGGCGTGAAAAAGTATGGAGTCAAATTTCGAGTCTATGGAAGATAAATCCTTTGATATATTAACAGCTAAGAATTATTGGGAGAATAATCCAACTGCCGCAATTGCGAAGCAAGGCTACTGGTTGTCTAATCCAATTATTGAAAAAGCTATAAACCATCGGTTGTCAGGTGGTCAGACTAATGATTATTGGCTACAGTGGTTAGTCAAAAATTATTTCAAAAATCGACGGTTCGATCGTCTTTTGTCGATTGGTTGCGGTGTGGGGAATCACGAGATTGCGATGGCTAAATTAGGATTAGTTACTCAAATTGATGCCTTTGACTTTTCTGAAAGTTCTTTAGAAATTGCTAGAAAAGATGCCGCAGCAGCGGGAGTAGAGATTAATTTTTATCAAGATGACTTTAATTTGTTTACGATTGATGATAATAAAAAATACGATCTAGTTTTTTGCTCTGGTTCGCTGCATCACGTCAGAGAACTAGAACGATGTTTATCAATTATTCGGAAATGTTTAAAACCCGAGGGATATTTTATTGTAAATGAATATATAGGAGATTGCTACAATATATACAATCAAAATCAAGTAAATTTGATTAATAGCATTTACAAATGTTTTCACTACACGCTACGATCGGGAACAACTGAAATATTTGCTAGTCCAAGTATTGAGAGAGTATTGGCGAAAGACCCTTCAGAAGCAGTTCGGTCAAAGCTGATACTTCCGTTTTTAGAATTCTACTTTGATGTGGAAGTCTTGAATTCAGCCGGTGGGGGGTTGCTTCACGAACTTTACCCTTTGTTAGATCACTATCAACTTTCAGACGGAGAACCCAAGAGTGAAACGATCATCCAGTTATTGCTTGAGATTGAACAAATCTTAATGGCTGTGTCCGGAGGACTATCAAGCGATTTTTGTTTATGTATTCTGAGACAGAAAAAACCAAAAACAATGGAAATAATACCGCCTAAAATAGACTACGAAGGGGCTTGGGACAGCTACGCGCAAGAATGGAAAGACAATAATCCTGAACTCGCTTACTTGGGCGATGAATGGGTGGGGAAAGGTGCCGGTGCCGCTAACTCGCTAGCAGAATACGAAGCGCTGATAGAACAGCAATTTATTGCACCGTACATCAAAAAAGAACATACGGTTTTAGAAATCGGTATCGGCGGCGGAAAAACTGGTTCCCTGCTGCTGAAATATTGCGATCAACTAATTTGTGCCGACATTTCCAGTCAAATGCTGCAAGCGGCCCGATCGCGCTTGGGAACCGATCGCGTTTCTTACGTCAAGCTCGACGGTTTAACATTAGACGGCATTGCTCCAGATTCAGCCGATGTCTGCTTTTGTTACGATACAATGGTACACGTAGAGCCGGTAGATATATTTAACTACCTGACTCGAATTCCCAAACTGCTGCGGGGCGATCGAATTTGCGTCTTTCACCATGGGAATATTCTCAGCGAATTAGGGTGGCAAAAATTCGCCAGCGAGTGGGACAAAAACCTGCTCGGACGCAGAGACGGCACTGCATTTTCAGTTATGACTGATACAATTATGGAAAAATTTCTCCATCATTTAAACTATGAAATCATTCTGAAAAATACATCTTCTGTACCGCGAGATTGTGTCTGGATCTGCAAAGCGCCAACCCCCAATGAATAAAATCAAAGCTTTTTAGCCGCCTCACAATATTTTCTTCCAACTAACAACAGTCAACAGTCAACAGTCAACAGACAACTGACAATGAAAGCATTATTTCTCCATCCCAACTTCCCCGCCCAATACCGCCACATTATCACGGCTTTAGGCGCAGATCCCAAAAATCAAATTGTTTTCGGCACTAAAAACGAGCGCCCAGAGTGGAACATTCCCGGCGTTCGCAAAGCAGCATTTACCCCCAGCCGGGAACCCCACGCGCAGACTCACCAATACGTCCGCCCTTTAGAAAGTGCCGTCATCTACGGACAAGCCGTATTTAGAATGGCAGAACAACTCAAAGCAGACGGTTTCGTACCCGATATTATCTGCGGACATTCCGGTTGGGGGCCTACATTATTTGTCAAAGAAGCTTTTCCAAATACGCCGCTTTTGTGTTATTTCGAGTGGTTTTATCATGCTATTGGTTCCGACGCAGATTTTGACCCAGCGGAACCTTTAACAGTTGACGATATGGCCAGAATTAGAATCAAAAATGCGCCGATTCTGATCGATTTATATTCTTGCGATTGGGGTTTATCACCAACTTATTGGCAGCGATCGCAATTTCCGCCAGAATTACAACAAAAATTATCCACACTCCACGACGGTGTAGATACCGATTACTTCAAACCAGACCCCGGTGCTAAACTGGTTTTGCCTAACTTAGACTTGTCTGGGGTTGATGAAATTGTCACCTACGTATCGCGGGGAATGGAACCTTACCGGGGTTTTCCCGAATTCATTGAGTCGATCGCCTATGTACAAGAACGCCGCCCCAACTGTCACGTCGTAATCGTTGGTTCCGAAAGAGTTTGTTACGGGCGTTCTTTACCCAACGGCGAGTCTTACAAAGACTATATGCTCAAAAAAGTACCCCTAGATTTGTCGCGAGTTCACTTTGTCGGGCCGCTACCTTACGGACTGTATTTAAAAGTAATTCAAGCATCCGACGTACACGTTTATTTGACCAGACCTTTTGTGTTGTCTTGGTCTATGATTGAATCTCTATCAACCGGATGTTTAGTAATCGGTTCCGACACAGGGCCAGTCAGAGAAGTTATCCGCGACGGAGAAAACGGTTTGCTAGTCGATTACTTCTCACCCAAACAAGTAGCCGATCGCATTGATGAAGTTTTAGACCATCCTACCCGCATGGCAGAAGTTCGCATCAAAGCCCGTCAAACTGCCCTCGAACGCTACAGTTTAGCTAAAATGCTGCCTCAACATTTACAACTGATCGAGCAAGTAGCCAATCGTTCCATGCCGCCTACAGTTGGTATGGAACCCGAACGGGAATTAGCAGCATCTTTTGCAGTGAGAATTTAGCAATAAAGTTGGTCAGCACTAAACCTCTGATCATAAGCTCTCCTGTGCGACTACACCGCACAGGAGACTCCACCCACTAGAGAATAAACATCGGAACATCTGGACGTTTTAGTTGCCAAATTAAATAGTTTGATAGCAGTCCGTTAATCCCTTCTAGGCTAGTCGCAAACTAGCTTCGAGAGCAATAATTTAGGCGTTGCATAATAGCGGGATGATTGGGATTTTTTTGTGGGATGGGCGTCCCGCCCGTCCCGTGTATTTTCGGGCGTTGCATAATGGAAATATGAACTGTCCTAAATGTGAATCTGCCTCCATCAGCAATAGCAATGGAGCATCTCATATTTGTAAAAATACTTCTTCTCCTTCCTTCGTTTCTTCCTTCCTTCTGCCTCCTGCCTCAAAACTCCAATTTCTAGCTTGGCTGCAAAAGTGAGATGCTACCGAAGGCTTCTCTCCGTTTCTTACTTCATTACCTAAAGTATGGGAATATCCCCCTGCCCGATCGATTTTGATATAGTTGTGCAACCCTTAAAATTTCTTGAACTCCCCTTCAGTTAAAATCAACTAAGAAATACCCAAAGCTCTTTCAGACATCGTAATTAAATTATTAGCAAAAATTTTCTGGTGAATAGGAATATCAATAATAAAGATTGCCCCCTGATTAGGAGCTGAAATACAATTGAGCTGGCCGCCGTGTTTATCCACTACAATCTGATGGGAAATTGACAGCCCAATACCAGTACCCTTCCCGATAGGCTTAGTAGTAAAAAATGGCTCAAATAGGTGTTGGCTAATTTCTTCGGTCATCCCAGGGCCGTTATCCTTAATATGAATTAACACCCGATTAGATTCCGTGACCTCAGTGCGAATGAAAATCTTAGGAGGATTAGCTTTCATTTCACTTAACGATCGCGTCGTATTATAATCATCTATGGCATCAATAGCATTAGCAACAAGATTCATAAACACCTGGTTAAGCTGACCCGCATAACACTCTACCAGAGGCAGATTGCCGAATTCTTTGACCACCTCAATTGCAGGTCGATCGCCCCTTCCTTTAACGCGGTTATGCAAAATTAACAGAGTGCTATCAATACCCTGGTGAATATCCACTGGTTTCATCTCAGATTCATCCAATCGCGAGAAGATTCGCAGCGACTGAACAATTTCGCGAATCCGGTCTACACCTACCTTCATTGAAGTTAGCAATTTAGGTAAGTCTTCAACCAAAAAATCTAGTTCTATTTCGTCTATTTTATCTTCAATTATTTGCTTAGTCGCCGGGAATTCTTGGTGATAAAGATTGACTAGCTCAATCAAATTTTTGGTATAATCATGGGCATAAGAAAGATTCCCAAAAATAAAATTAACGGGATTATTGATTTCATGGGCTACACCTGCAACAAGCTGACCGAGAGAAGACATTTTTTCGCTCTGCACAAGTTTAGTTTGGGTCAATTGCAATTCACGAAAAGCTTTTTCTAAACATTGAGCTTGGGTTCGCAATTGAGCTTCCGATTCTTGCAATCCCGCCTCTGCTTGCAGACGCTCTTGAATCTCCTGTTTGAGCAATTGATTGGATAGAAAAAGTTCAGCCGTCCTTTCGTCAACTCGCCTTTCCAACTCCGATGCTAGCTTCAAGAGCGAAGATTCCGCTTTGACACGCTGTTCGATTTCTGCTTCCAAGCACACATTTTTCTCTAGGAGCTTTTTCGACAGGTTGCGGAGCTTCATGTGGACATTAACACGAGCTAAAACCTCTTCATGCTGAAGAGGCTTAGTGATATAATCCACTGCACCCAGACTCAAACCTTTAACCTTATCCACCGTATCAGCAAGAGCCGTCATAAAAATCACGGGAATGTCTCTCGTTAAATCATTCGCTTTCAAACGACGACAAGTTTCAAACCCATCTATTCCCGGCATAAGCACATCCAACAGGATCAGGTCGGGCGCAGCATATGCGACCTTCTGGAGAGCACTTTGACCATCCCTAGCTACCAATACTTTAAAGCCAAAATCAGCCAAAAAATCGAACAGGACACCTAAATTAGTCGGGGTGTCATCTACGATTAAAATGGTGCTTGGTTCGGCAAGTTCACTACTCATTGGCTGTCGTCCTATATTGTTTAATAAACTCTAGGATTTGTTGTTCTTCAAATCCTTTCGCTAACTGGCGCAGATGGGTAGCAAAGGGAACCCATTGCTCATTGAGTTGTTCGAGTTTTGCAGCTCGCTCCGCAATCCCTCGGAGATCGCCCATCATCGCTAGATCGAATAGAACGGCGATTTCCTCATCGGGGGGAGCTACAATTTCAGAACTTAGAGATTTTTTTTCTCCTTCTGCTTTCCTAATCTCTTCTTGGTTTTCTTCATAAATCCATTCTAACCCTAAATGAGTACGTAATTTTTCTAAAAGCTCCTCGATTCGTATGGGTTTGGGAATAAAATCATTGCAACCTACCTCGACACTTTGTTGTCGATCGAAATCAAAAACGCTGGCAGAAGTAGCAATCACCACTAACTTAGTCTGACCTAGTGATTTGCGAATCCGGCGCGTTGCTTCTAAGCCACTCATTACTGGCATCATCAAGTCCATTAAAATACAGTCGGGTTTAAACTCTGCCACCTTGTTTAAACAGTCCTGACCCTCCGTTGCTTCCACAATTTCAAATCCTAACGGCTGAAGCATTCCTGCCATGATCGAGCGATTCTGCCACTTGTCGTCAGCTATGAGAATTTTTCGTTTTCCGCCTTTGAAACCAACGATTGTGTGGGCATTGGCTTTGGCTGCATTAGTCGCCCATTCCGATACCTCTGGCAAATCTAAATCGAAGAAGAAAATGCTCCCTTGTCCTAATGTACTCTTCACCTTTATTTCACCGCCCATCATCTGGACTAATTGGCGGCTAATTGCCAGTCCCAACCCGGTTCCTTCAACCTTGCGGTTGGCATCCCCTACTTGGTGAAAAGGCAAAAATATATCTTGCAATTGCTCTGGTGCCATACCAACTCCGGTATCTTCCACTTGAAACCGGATTTTGCCATCCTGATATCCTACTTTGAATGCCACCCCACCTTTTTCGGTAAACTTAATCGCATTGCCGAGTAAGTTGATTAAAACTTGCCGCAACCTTTTTTCATCACCTTGGACGGCAACAGGTAGTTCGGTAATTGCCTCGTAAATCAGGGAGATTCCCTTTTGTTCTGCCCGAATCTTGCAAATTTCAGCCAGGCCTTCCAAAAATTCTGATAAATGGAAATTACTCAGGTGGATTTCCATTTTTCGGGCTTCGATTTTAGAGAGGTCTAAAATATCGTTAATCAGGGTTAAGAGGTGATCGCCGCACTGACTAATGACGTTCAAACCATCTTTTTGCTGGTCAGCCAAGTTTTTTTGTCGTTTGAGGATTTGCGTGTAACCCAAAATGCCATTAAGTGGGGTTCGGAGCTCGTGGCTCATATTAGCAAGAAACTCACTCTTGGCAGAGTTGGCGGCTTTCGCTGATTTTTCTGCTTTTTGTAAATGGATATTTTTTTCTTGTAACTGTTGCGTTCTTTCTGCCACCTTCGCTTCTAAAGTAGCGTTGGCTGCTTCTAAATCGTTATAAAGACGGGCATTTTCAATCGAGATAGCTGCTTGAGAAGATAAAAGCTGTAAAACTTCTAAACGCTCGGGAGTAAAAGCACCAGTTGTGAGATTATTTTCTAAATACAGAATCCCAGTAAGTTTTCCTTGATGAACGATTGGAGTACATAATACTGACTTTGGTTTTTGGTTTACGATATAAGTATCCGCTGTGAAGGTTCCCTCACAACTCGCATCGCTTAATACAACATTTTCCTGAGTTCGGGCAACATAGTTAATCAAAGATATGGGTAGTTGCTGACTATTTTCCACTGGTATTGTTTGCAGCACTTCTACATCGCTATCTACGGTTCCATAGGCTTCTATTAGTAAACTTCCCGCTTTGTCTAAAATAAAAATGCCACTTTGAGCGCCCGCATTCTCGATCGCAATTTTCATCAATTTTGCCAACAGCTTACTCAGTACAATTTCACCAGAAAGAGCTTGGGATGCTTTGATCACAGTAGCTAAATCTAGAGATCCTGCACTTCCTCCACTCGTCGAGCTAGTGAGCATCGTGACCGGGCTACCTTGACTTTCGGGCTTGGCTATCCGGGAAAATATTTGAGGATATCTGGCTTCCAAATCTTTGACTATAGCTTTAGCTCCCCAGCGAATATATCCGTAGCGAGCATCGGTTAAATAAATCCGAGCAATTTTATCTTTAGAACGGGAAAAATAAAAGTCTCCTGCTAATTCGTTGGCTAATGCTTCTTCTTGGATATATCCCTGTTCTTTGGCTCCGGCTATGGCGCGATCGTAATAATCACCCGCTTCTAAAGGTTGTCCCAAAATCCGCGCTTTTTCTGCTTCTACTAACTCATACTTGTGCTGAAAATTGCACGGCGCATGGAACGCCCAAATCTTCATTCTTTCTTGGTTAGCTGCTACTACACTTAGATATTTTTCTTTCTCTTTTGGCGAGGCTTTTGGATACAATGCTAGGAGGGAAAGAGAATGGTAAAAGTTGTCGATACTCATGTGCATTAATCCTGCACCCATGCTGGCGTATTTTAATGCTAAATGAGCAATTATCACTGTTTGATTAAACTCTTTAAATAAATAAAATAGCATCATTTTGCCGGCATAATAGGCATAGAGCAAAGTCCCATTGTTAGAAGCTATAATTCCTGGCAGTAGTTCTTCTTCATTAAAACTTGCACCTAGTAAATGGTATTTGTCTGAGGTTTTGTCCAGTAAATTGTCAACTATTTGCTGGTGAACTTTCACAAATAAAGTATCATATTCTTGTTTGAGCTGAATAGTCATAGCAACATATTTTGCCTGTTCTTGCTCAACTTTTTGTAGTTCTCCCCCGCTAAGAAATAAGTGATTGCAATAATTTGCTATACTGTGACAAGCATATTCTATATCTCCCGTTTCTATACCACTTTGAATTGCATCAATCAAGGATTCTAGCGTTGCATTAAGCGGATCTTTCCAAAACCTAGCCAGACAATTAAATATACAAATAATTTTTGACTTAAGGGTAATAGCGTTAAATTTGTCTAGTAAAAAAATCGCTAATTTACCAAATCGATATCCAGAATCTATGTCTCCTAATCCTCCACAGAGTAACACTCCATACCAAACATAAGCAAAAGCCGATTCAGGCGAATTCCCATACTTAATAGACAAGGCTATTTTTGTATAAAGAATTTGCGGAAACATCGCAGGATTTACAATAAAAGCTGGTGTTATAATAAGATTTAATATTCGCATAGCTGCGAGTTGATCTGGAGCTGTCATTGTCGGCAAGTTAGCTAAATCATCAACTATCAGTTCTTGAGGTGCTTCTTGCTCTAGGCTAATCCCGAACATTTCCAGAACGGCGAGTCCATTATCTATAGCTGATATTCTCCGATTTTGAGACATCTCTAATTGAATTCTAAGTTCGTAGACCTTGCCTTTTTCCAGAAGGGTTTTCGCTTGTGTCAGGCTCGTCTCACAAAGCTGTTGAGATCGCTCATAATTAGTGTTTATATATTCAGTTTCTGCTGCTTCCAGATGCAGGTTAAACGTCAGCTCATATTGACTCTCCCAGCTATTCTCCGCGAGTAATCCTAAACCCACATTCAAATATTTGACAGCCGACTCATAAGCTGTGGCAGCTTTGGCTTTCTGTCCGGCGATCAGATTCAGTTCTGCCAACTCATATCTTTCCCACTCTAAAGTGATTAAATCCGTTCCATAATTTAGTTGGTTAACCAGTCCAAAAATATTTTCTTTTCGTTCTTCAGGGGTTGTGGAATTCAGCAGTAGTTGACCAATTTTTCGGTGAGTTTCTTTTTTCTGATCGTCGGGTATCAGAGAATAAGACGCCTGTTGCACTCGGTCATGCAAAAACTTGTAGGTGACATTAAACTGCTCCGTTGAGTTTTCTGTAGATATTTCCGATTCAAATAGCAGGGGGATTTTGTAGGAATTATTTAGTGGTAGAACGAAACCAGCTTGTAGCGCTTCCCATAAATCCCTTGCCGTCTCTGACTGAGATTTTTTATTAGCAATTGCCAAAACGTCTAAACTAAATTTATCTCCTATACAGGCAGCTAATTTTAAGACATTCTGCGTCGGGGAGGATAGCTTTTGAATTTGGCTGACCATCAATTCGACGACATTATCGCTGATATCAATGCCTTGAAGCAGTTGGATATCCCATTGCCAACAAACTAGATCGAAATCAAAGGATAGAAGTTTGTCTAGATAAAGGGATTTGAGCAGTTGAGTTAAGAAGAAGGGATTTCCCTGGGTTTTCTTAAAAACTAACTCAGCCAGGGATAAAACTTCGGAAATGTGACTGCGAAGAGTTTCGCTCACTAATTGGTTAACATGAGAGAGTTCTAAAGATTGGAGGATAATATTATTTACTCTTGCCCTGGTATTTTGAATTTGCTCTAACGTATAAATTAAGGGATGAGTGGCACTGACTTCATTATCTCGATAAGCCCCAATTAATAGCAGATATTTACTATCTGGAGCGGTCATAATTAGCTGGATAAGCTTGAGGGAAGCCGAATCTGCCCACTGCAAGTCATCCAAAAATATGACTAGGGGGTGTTCGGGTTTACTAAACACCTGTATAAATTTTTGAAACACTCGATTAAATCGGTTTTGAGATTCAGTGGGTCCCAAAGTCGGAACCGCAGGCTGTGGATCAATAATCTTTTCTACTTCGGGAATAACCTCAATAATAATTGACCCATTGGCACCAAGTGCTTCGAGAATTTTAGCTTTCCAAATTGCTATTTGAGCAGAATTTTCAGTGAGCAGTTGCCGCATCAATCCTTGAAATGCTTGAATTAAAGCAGCATAAGGAATATTCCGCTTAAATTGGTCAAATTTACCCGAAATAAAATACCCTCGTGCTCCGACTATAGGTTTATCAACTTCGTTAACTAAGGAAGATTTGCCAATACCTGAATAACCGGAAACTAGCATCATTTCCGTTGTCCCACCACTGACGCGAGCGAAGGCTTCTAGCAAACTAGCAACTTCTCTTTCCCGTCCATAGAGTTTTTGCGGAATCATAAATTGGCTGTAGGAATCTAGTTGACCTATCATAAAGGGGAAAATCTCTCCAGCAGAAAGCATCTGCTGGCAGGTTTCCAAGTCAATTTTTATTCCGAAAGCACTTTGATATCTATCTTCAGCAGTTTTAGATAATAATTTCATTACAATTTCAGAAACTGCATCCGGGATTTCTGGATTCAGCTTTTTAGGTGGTATGGGTGCTTTAGCTATATGGCAATGAACGAGTTCTAGGGGGTCTTTTGCGGAAAAAGGTAGCTTACCCGTCAGCATTTCATAAAATGTAATACCAAGGGAGTAAAAGTCGGTACGGTAGTCCACTGACCGGTTCATTCTGCCGGTTTGTTCCGGCGACATATAAGCAAGAGTTCCTTCTAATAAGTTTGGATTTGTGACAGTTTGATTTTCTCGCTCTAAAAGAGAAGCAATGCTAAAATCAATAATTTTTACTTCTTTTGTCTCTGAATTAATTAGGATATTTGAGGGTTTAATGTCTTTATGAATTACATTCCTGTGATGAATTTCTCCCAACGTTTTTGTCAACTGAATTCCGATTTTTAGAAAGGTGTTTATCGCCAAGGGTTGATTGTTAAGAAAATCTTTCAAAGATTGACCGCTAAAATTTTCTACTATCAGGGCTAAACCGTTATGATAGTTTTCTAAGGCTATGGGTTTGACTATTCCTTGACTGTCTAAATGTCGGAGTATTTTATGTTCGTGTCTTAATCGGGAAATTTCTTCGATTGTCGGATGCTCATCTTTGAATGTTTTGATAATTGCTGAGGTTCTATCACTCTCTTTGATGCCGCGATAAATAATAGTATTGACACTTTCGTAAATAGCTGCGCTTAGGTTGTAACCCAAAATAGTAATGCTCATGTGCGTAATTTCACTAATAACAAGTTGAAGAGCAGGCGGTATTTCAGTAGGTCTACTGATATTTATGACCGAACAGAATTAATAAAGAATTTTCAATGCACTATCAATAAGTATAATCAAAACTTTTTGAATAATATTTAAATTTTAACAAATCTCAATATGGTTGTTTGCTAGCTAATATGCGAGAATATTAAAATTTTATTAAATGTTTAAGTAAAGTCCTGAAAAAATTAACGACAAAATTGCTGAATATACCGATGTGATAGTACAGGATAGCTGGGACACAGAAGAGACGATTATTTTATCGGCTAGAGTAATAAAGAAAACAGCAGTTGGCTCACGATGTAGTCCAACCAATTATTGTCTTTATCAAAATAAGGTAGTCCAACATAGTCACGACTACCTTATTTTAACAGGAAAAAATGGCTGTACTTGCTTGAAACTACCGATTTTTGTTATTATTGTTAAAACTCAACTAAATTCCTATGAAATCAACTACTAGGGCGCTGAAAGAATGGAATGTAGCAGTTAATGCTTTGGAACAAGGTCAAACGATTGTGCTGTTGCGGAAGGGAGGAATTCGCGAGCAAGCAGGACAGTTCAATGTCACTGACAAACAGGTTTTGCTGTATCCAACTTTTGAACACCAACAGCCGGATTTATTAAAGCCGGAGTTTGCACATCAAGTCAAGACTGTCGAATCTGGTTGGCATCCAGAAGTTATTAGAATTGGCAGTTGGGCTGAGATTACTGATGTTTTTTTGGTAGCTTGGGAACCGGCAATTACTGCGCTATTTCCGTACCATATTTGGAATGAACATTTTGTCAGCGATCGCCTGAAATGGAAACAAACTCAGCCAATTTATATTTTATTGCTGCGGGCTTATCGCCTTGCAGAAAGCCGCGAAATTCCCTACATTCCTGAATACGGCGGTTGTCGTTCTTGGATCGATTTGGCAGAGGCTATTTCGCTGGAGGGAAGCCAAGCTGTTTTGAGCGATCGCGAGTACATTGAACGCTCAAATGAAATCCGCAATCTGATAGCAAATCCTGCGAATGCTTCTGGTTCGCAGAGAGTGACAACGCTGACGGAAGGTAGCCAGGATTTTAGTCGTCATTAATAGTTTTTAAGGTACTTTTAGAGAGGCGCGCTTCTACCAAACCCAGCCCAAAATCCGCAGCTAATGCCATTAAAGCGGCCGGAATTGCCCCAGCCAAAAGTAACTGATTGTTGACGGTAGCAACGCCGCGAAAAATAAACACCCCCAAGCCACCCGCGCCAATTGCAGCGGCGATTGTAGCAAGTCCGATCGCAATTACTGCGGCAACTCGCACGCCCGCCAGAATCACGCCCAGTGCCAGGGGAATTTCCACTTGCCATAACAGTTGCATATCCGTCATCCCCATGCCTCTTCCGGCTTCCGTAATCGCTGGATCGACGCCGACAATACCAGTATAAGTATTGCGGATAATTGGCAGTAAAGAATACAGAGTGAGGGCGATAATTGCCGTGTGATCGCCTATTCCACCCACTACTGGCACCGGGATTAGCAAGCCAAACAAAGCTAAACTGGGAATTGTTTGCATAATATTAGCAAATCCCAAAATTGGCTTTTTCAATTTTGGTTTTCTGGTGACTAAAATTCCTAGGGGAATCCCTACAATAATAGCGATAAAAATTGCCACAGTTACTAAATATAAGTGTTCACTGGCGCGCTTAATTATCTCAGCGCCATACCGATTGATAAATTGCATCATGTGGAAATTAGTAATTAGGAATTCAGAATTGTAAATTTTACTATAATAGAATATCTCGTAGGAGTCGGTTCACCAATATCTTTAATTTCCCGCCATCAGCTTCAAAAACCGATCGATAGCCATAAACGAATGATGCGATCGCACATCATATTATTACCCAGTCCCGGGTAATTGCAAACATTCAAGAAATGCCCGAGCTTCTGGATGGTGAGATTTCAGAAAATCATCGGGGTATGCCAATTCAATCAACCGCCCATCTTGCATCAAACCTATTCTAGAAGCTAACAAAAAAGCTTCTTGAATGCCGTGAGTCACAAAAATCACAGTTTTACCCAGTTGCTGCTGCAATTGACCGAATTCCCGCTGCAATTCCAGACGAGTAATCGGGTCTAAAGCACCAAACGGTTCGTCCATTAACAATATTGGAGGGTCAGCCGCCAGTGCTCTAGCGACGCCTACCCGCTGCCGCTGTCCGCCGGATAACTGATGGGGATAGCGTTTGGCGAAGTGCTGGGGGTCGAGGTTGACTAATTCTAACAGTTGCCGGACGCGAGATTTAATACGATCGCCCTCCCAACCTTCTAATTTTGGCACTAAACCGACGTTTTGCTCGACGGTAAAATGGGGAAACAAACCAATTTCTTGAATCACATAGCCAATTTTTCGGCGTAGTTGAATTGGGTTCCACTGAGTTGTCGGTTTTCCCATGACAAGAACTTCGCCGCTGCTTGGCGTTAGTAAATTGTTAATCAATTTCATGGTAGTAGTTTTGCCGCTCCCGCTGCGTCCCAGCAATACTAAAACTTCTCCTTGCAGCACTTTGAAATTGAGTTTGTCTACTAAATGCCTGCGGTTGAGGCGATATGTCACGTCGAGGCATTCGACAGCAACTTCATTATTGAGAGGCATGATTAGTCTGGGTGATTTGGGTTTTCAGCAACTTAAAAGTGGCGAGGATCGGAAAAAATTTCCTCATCTCAAATCTAAACTCTCAAATTCACTTGATTTTGCCATTCTAGCAGTAAGGCTCGACATTGGAGGCAAGTTAATTTTTTGAGTAAGTCGCGAATTCCGTCTGGGGTGACAGGATATTCAGCACCGATCAGTTCGGGGTTTACTGTTGCTGTAGGGTGTAATTCTGCAACAAAACCGTAGAGTTTTTGATTGGAGAAGGAACTGTTTATTTCCCAGCCGACGGTGTTAATCGGTTCGATGCGGGCGATCACGCTTTCTGTTACGCCTAGCTCTTTTTTGAGTATCGCTGAAACTTCCGCTGCTGGTGTGGCTTCCGCTTCTACGCGACCGCCGGGAAAATCCAGGGTTGCTTCTGCCACGCCGGGGCGATACATCGGTGGGGGAAACAGCAATTTGTCAGCTTGAATGGTCAAGATTACAACTGAATCTGCTCTTTCTACTCGCCAATATTCTACTGTTTTTCCTTCTGTTGTTTCGAGATGTTCCGCGATTAGTTTTACCCAACGAGAGTTGATTTCTACAAAGCGGTCTAGAGTTTTCCACTGGGATTTTGCAGTTTGGTTCATGTCGGAATTTTTTAAATAAATCAGATGTTGCTTGCTATGGTAGGCGATCGTTGCCGAGCGCAACAATAGCCGATCGACCTTTTCAGCTTTGAACCAGTTTTTTCCTCTCGATTGTAAATTTTTGCTACAACCTTACACATTCGCCTAGATAATTCGGTAACATAGACTACAGAATCAGAAAAGTTTATCTGCGCCTTCGCTCTGCGTTGTTTCAACCGCGCCCTGGTGCAGACTCTTAGCTAAAAAGGAGTAGTTATGCAACTGCAAACAGATATTCGTACTTGGCAATCCCAAGCAACGCCAGGAAACTTCGCCAGTGCCCGCGACTGGGAAAAATTTGGCTGCGCCGTACCTGCACCAAAATTGGCTCCTTCTATGTGGGTTAAATTGTTCAATCCGCCAACAGCATTCAGCTTTGACGAAGCGTGGCTGTTGTGTGAATGTTCTGATGACAAGTGGCTAGCTTGGATTCCTGATTATGGCGAAATTTTACTGAGTACACATGAATTTTGCGCTACTAAATCCTGAATTACGCAGACAAACTTTCATAAACCAGGTGTTAAAATTTATATCCCTCGGGTTCCACGGGATTTTTTGGAAAAAAGCTGGTTTCTGCGTAATTATGTCGTTTGCAGTGAGGAATGCAAGTCCTCAGACTTTGATAAGGACTTGCATTCCTCACTACAAACCTCTTATATGATCTCGTTCCAGCCGAGTTCATATAAGTCCTAATAGATATTAATTTAAATTTTGCCAACAAAAAGAGCAATAGGTTTTCTATTGCTCTTTTTGTTCAAAAACACTCTCTAGTTTTTATCTGTAGATAGCGGAACTTATATCAAGTGGTCTCGATTGACCCCAATATCGCTGCGGTGACGGGTTTACTGTATCGATGCTTGCATGGGAGATATTGGTGAACCCGCCCTTACAGCAATTACGGTCAATTTAGCCGTCATGATATTGCTGGTTTATTTGCAAACTGCACGGTTATTTACGTTTCTAACAATCGTGCCTACTCTGCCATTAATCCGAACCGGGTTCTTAGTGCTGGCTCGAATCAAGAGAGGCTGTTTGGCGAGACATTCTCTGATTGATGTTGCCCAGGCGGTGAGAGCTCCGGTGTATTCTGTACGACCCGCTGGGGCGCGAAACTGATCGGTAATTAGGAAATCCGAGGTGATGCTAGTGTCAGTACCAACATTGGTAACAATTGGAAAGTCAAAGGCTCTGGGCAATGTTCTGTCCTGGATTCTGCCCGGTAGCAACTGGTATTTCATTGAGCCACCCTTGTAGTCAAACTCTGCTTGAGGGCTTGTAGGAGGGCTTGTTTGAGCCAACACAGGAACAGGCAGGCTGGCTACCAAAACGGTGCAGCAACTCCAAAATAATTTCGATTTCATCTGATTCATCTCCTCAACTTTATGACGATTAGCACTAATTTAGGTATGCTCAAAAGACACTAGCTTTTATTGAGAAAGCGCCTGATGATATTGAGCTTTTGAGTTCGAGTTCAACTTACCTAATTTATTACCAAACATCTTCAAAAATGTTAAAACTGGTTGGCCTGACAAACTGTAGAAAAGTTTCAGTTGAGTTACATATTTACACATCTGAAGTTGTTACAGCATTGGGGAGTCGGTTTTACCAGAATGATTCATTTTTGAGCGATGTCATTGGAACTTTATCAAATTTTGTCTCACATATCAAGTTTTGCCGATCGCGTATCACGTTTTAACACTCGTTTGCGGCTCGATCGAGCTTTGACTGTTGCAAGGTATACCAAAGCGAGAAAGATGCTAGAGTGCACCAATGGGCGTTTGAGTATTTTCAGGCGACAATAGACAGAGAAGGGGCTTGAAAATAGGTGATTTTGGTGGAAGATAGTAAATTTATCGACGTATCCGACATTATGGGGGTTCCCGCAGCTCCGGCGGGTTACAAATCGGGCTTTGTGGGTATTGTCGGACGCCCGAATGTCGGCAAATCAACGCTGATGAATCAGTTGGTGGGGCAGAAAATTGCGATTACTTCGCCGGTATCTCAGACGACTCGCAACAGGCTGCGGGGCATCCTAACGACACCGGAAGCACAAATTATTTTTGTAGATACTCCCGGAATTCACAAGCCACATCACGAATTGGGCAAGGTTTTGGTGCAGAATGCCCGCACAGCGATTCAGTCGGTGGATGTGGTGCTGTTTGTGGTGGATGGTTCGGTGGAATCGGGAGGGGGCGATCGATATATTGTCGAAATTCTCAGCAATATCGGCATTCCGGTGATTTTTGGGATGAATAAGTTGGACGAACAACCGGAGGATTCCGTGTTGATCGATCGCACTTACGAGCAAATTGTCAATCCTGAGTGGCCTGTAGTGAAATTTTCGGCTCTCACGGGCGAGGGCGTCGAGCCGCTGCAACAATTGTTAATCGAACATTTGGACGTTGGGCCTTATTATTATCCGCCAGATTTGGTGACTGACCAGCCGGAACGCTTTATTATGGGCGAATTGATTCGGGAACAGATTTTGCTGCTGACGCGGGAAGAAGTGCCGCATTCCGTAGCAATCGCGATCGATATAGTTCAAGAAGAAGCAAAAATTACCCGCATTCTGGCGACAATTCACGTCGAACGGGATTCCCAAAAAGGTATTTTAATCGGTAAAAGCGGCAGTATGCTCAAGTCGATCGGCAGTGCGGCCCGGGAACAGATTCAAAAGTTAATTGAAGGCAAAGTGTATTTGGAGTTATTTGTCAAGGTGCAGCCGAAGTGGCGGCAGTCGCGTACTCGTTTGGCGGAATTGGGCTATCGCGTGGAAGAATAAAGCGAACTGATGGAGCAAATAAGGGCGATCGTTGAGAGATTTTACAACTGAACTTCCCCTCGTAGGCAGAAGTTCAGTTTAAATAATTGTCCTAAAAACTCCGCCCGCAACTGTCAACTGTCAACTGTCAACTCTTTAAGGACGTTCTGCAAATTTTTGAACAGCTTTTGGTGCAAAAGCAGCAACTAAAAAAGAAGTTGTAATGTATTTGCCATCAGCATTCTTGCTAGTTATTGTGATTGTGCCAAACACAATTGCTGCAATCAGTGCAATAAAACTCATCGCTCGCATTGCCGAGTAGTGTCCATTATCTTCCTGCAAAAATTCAGCCAGCTCTTGTCCGTGTTCTGCAGAATTTGCTGTAGCTTCAAGGATAGCAGAATGTGTCATTTGATTAACCTCATAAATGATTAAAGCTTAACTAACAGGACTTACGCAATAACTGAGAAACTACACTATCTGTAGTTTTAAGGTGCGCGTTTCGCACCCTACAATTAGAGTCGGCACGTAAGTCCTATACCAGTGAGATATACCGTTGTTTAGTGCGGTAACTTGCTCAAAGCGTGCCAAGTTCTCGGCCCGACAATTCCATCGGCTGGTAAACCCTTAATCGTTTGGAACTGGATCGCCGCTACTTTGGTCATAACCCCGAAGTATCCGTCAACAAAACCGAAATAGTATCCATTCAATTTCAAGACATTCTGAACAATTTTGACAGCATTACCTGAACTACCAATCATTAGAGTCGGCATATTCACAGGTGCACCAGAGTATAGTGCTTGCCAGGTTAGAGGACTGACAATCCCATCTTCAGGTAAAAAGACGCGGTGTTGATAGTCTTTTACGGCGTCTTCAACATAGGTGTCGAAAATACCATCGATCGAAAAACCGTAATAATATCCCCAATGATATAAAAGCTGTTGCAGTTCTTTGACGGCTTGACCAGTAGAACCCCGTTTTAAAGTGGGTTTCATGAGTCCAGACGCTTCAGCAACTGCAAGAGTTGATTGAGAAGTAGTATCGGCGACGACAGCGATAGCTTGATTATTGAGAGTTTTTTCTTCTGTAAACATGATGGGAATCCTCTGTGCATTCGAGTGTTTTCATTTGATATTTCAGGTATAACTGCTGTCTTCGGTGGCTTCACAGTCGCTTTTTATAGTGACGCTTTTGTGAGTTCACACATTGGAGTGTCACTCATTTGAGTTATATGTTTCCGCTTACAGTCGGCAGTGCGGCGCGAGAACAGATTCAAAAGTTAATTGAGGGCAAAGTATATTTGGAGTTATTTGTCAAAGTGCAGCCGAAATGGTGGCAGTCTCGCACTCGTTTAGCGGAATTGGGCTATCGCGTGGAAGAGTGAAACTTTGGCAGTTGGCAGTTGGGGTTCTTCCGTTCTATGAATCAAGAATCGAGCACGACTTTCGCTCTGAGAGAGTTTCATCGGGGCCGGAGAGTCGATACAAACCCCCGCTTAACAACTAGAACGCCATTCCAACAACAGTACACTAAACTGAGAGCAGCCCCATTCGCCCCAGTTGACCTATGCCGCGTTGGTTCAATACTGCCGGCCCTTGCCGCGATGACATCCACTATCAGCTTCCTGCCACCCGTCGCCTCCCAAATTTAGAGCGACTGATTGCTCAGCAAAGCTATTTCGTCATCCATGCACCCCGGCAAGTGGGGAAAACCACCGCTATGCTGGCGTTAGCCAAACAACTCACCGAAAGCGGACAATACACCGCCGTCATGGTTTCGGCTGAAGTCGGCGCACCCTTCAGTCAAGATATCGGCGGTGCAGAAGAGGCCATTCTGGGCGCTTGGCGAGACAACATTTCCTTCCGCCTCCCACCCGAACTGCAACCGCCAGACTGGACAAGCATACAGTCGGGACAGAAAATTCGGGCTGCTTTACAAGCTTGGGCACAATTTTCATCTCGTCCTTTGGTTATTTTTATCGACGAAATTGACGCATTGCAAGACCAAGCGTTGATTTCTATTTTGCGCCAACTGCGCGATGGTTATCCCAATCGCCCGACAGCGTTTCCTCAGTCTATTGGCTTAATTGGTTTGCGGGATGTTCGCGATTACAAAGTGGCTGCGGGGGGAAGCGATCG
The DNA here is from genome assembly GCF_036701035.1 of Microcoleus sp. Pol7_B2. Taxonomy (NCBI): domain Bacteria; kingdom Bacillati; phylum Cyanobacteriota; class Cyanophyceae; order Oscillatoriales; family Microcoleaceae; genus Microcoleus; species Microcoleus sp. Pol7_B2. The sequence continues at coordinate 42,007 of NZ_JAUBQB010000005.1, forward strand.
ACTCCATACATCCAGTCCGTTTAATATTAAAGTGCGATCGATTACTCTCAGAGATTTTAATGCCTCAGAAGTCGGGGAACTCTACGGGCAACATACCCAAGATACCGGACAAGTTTTTAAACCTGAAGCCGTAGCCTTAGCTTTTGAACTCACTCAGGGACAACCTTGGTTAGTGAATGCTTTAGCTAAGGAAATTGTAGAAGAATTAGTGACAGATGAATCTATAGAAATTACCACAGAACATATTTTATCAGCTAAAGAAATTCTCATCAAACGACAAGATACCCATTTGGATAGTTTGGCAGAACGGCTTAGAGAAAATCGAGTCAAAGCCATTATCGAACCGATGTTGGCGGGTTTGGAATTGGGAAATATCCCCAATGATGATATTCAGTTTTTAATCGATTTGGGTTTGTGTAAGATGGATGTTCAGGGTGGATTGACGATCGCCAACCCAATTTATCGCGAAGTTTTGCCGCGCGTGCTCACCGTAACGCCAATGGCTTCTCTGCCACAAATTGCACCGAGTTGGTTAACGGCCCAGGGGACATTAGACACCCAAGCGTTACTCAAAACTTTTCTCGTGTTTTGGCTACAGCATGGCGAACCGTTACTCAAAAGTGCGTCTTATCCCGAAATTGCCCCTCATTTAGTGTTGATGGCGTTTCTGCATCGGGTGATTAATGGTGGGGGAACGTTGGAGCGAGAATATGCCATCGGACGCGACAGAATGGATTTATGCCTGCGTTATGGTGAGGTAACATTGGGAATTGAACTGAAGGTTTGGCGAACTCGGAAAGTCGATCCGTTGAGTAAAGGTTTGGAACAGTTAGATGGGTATTTGGCTCGATTGGGAGAAGATGAAGGGTGGTTGGTGATATTCGATCGGCGCGAGAATGCGCTCGAATTAGAAGAACGACTGAATACTGAAATTCATCTGACACCAATGGGGCGAACCGTTACAGTTATTCGTGCGTGAAGAAGTTCTGATGAATGTCTTGATTTTTGCGATAGCCGAAAGTGTGCGATCGACTCTAAATGCTCTCTAATCTAAAATCTAATAAAGATAGCTTTTTTCAGTGCAACGGCTTAAGTGATTGAGTCGAATCGTGCGACGAACTCGATCGAGGAAAGGAGATTCCGATAGGGAGTAAGAACGGGTTGACATACATCCTTGAGCTGCGGTATTATTCGACTATATCCAGTATTGTACCGCAACTGCGATACAATTATAAGTTAGCCCGTCGCGCGCAGCTTTGCTTGTGGCAAAAAGCCGATTTTCGTATCATTATTGGTATGGAGTTGTGGAGAAGCAAATGCAACGAAATTCTGTTCCTGCCGCAATCAAACGCGCTGTCTTAGTGGAAGCTGGGCATCGTTGTGCTATCCCAACGTGCAGAGCAACTACTACAGAAATCGCACACATCGTTCCTTGGGCAGAGTCGCAGGACGATTCATTTGAGAATTTAATAGCGCTTTGCCCCAATTGCCACACGCGGTTCGATCAGAAGAAGGAAATTGATCGACTATCAATCAAGATGTACAAGCATAACTTGGGCGTTTTGAACAATCGCTATGGTGAGTTCGAGAGACGCCTCTTTGAGATACTTGCCAAGTCAGGAGAAAGGGTTTTTGTCTTGGGAGCAGCCGGCGACCTGCTTGTCGCAAATGCAGTGAAAGACGGTTTCTTCGAGGACAAACACGTTGAAGGAATAGGGCTGGAAGTGCGCGGTAGCAACGGGTTTTCTAAGAATTTCCCAATGACATTTACCTTCTGGGTTACGGATGCTGGGGTTGAGTTCATCAAACGCTATGCGGAAGGAGCCGATATTGCGTAGGAGAACGAATTAACAGTCAATAACAACGGGCTAACAAGGCGCTGCACCCGATCGCCTACAGCCTGCGCTCGTTCCTCGCTTCGGCTTCCGGCGGGTGATCTTAGTCGTTATCTCGCAAACGCTGTCTGACTTTGGAGATGATTCGGAAGCTCGATCGAGAGCTTTACCGAAAGAAAATTGGTAGAATAAATAGATACGCTTCATCGCGCACCATACAACAAGCTCGTAAATCCAATCTTTTCACCAAACCTCAAACTAGGAGATTCTCAAAAATTCCAACTATGAACTACCGAAACTACAGATGCCATGTGAGGGAAACTATATAAATGCCCAATAAATTAAGAAATACCCGATCTGGTACTGCTGGCGAAATGAATGTCATAGCAGTTTTGTCGCGATGCGGATTCAATATTGATAAACCTGTACAAATTGATGACGAGATTGATGTAAACTTCAGAGTAAAAATTGGAAAACTTAATATTACAATTCCTATACAAGTTAAATCGGTTCAATTTCCAGAAAAAATAAATATAAAACATAATTTTATTCAGGGATTAAAGAAAAAATATTTAGAACGTCAACCACACTTATGTCTTGCCATTTACCGTCCTGAAACAAATGAAATATGGTTTATAAACGGCAGCAAAAAAATACAAGAAGTCTATCATTCACAAGAATCTTGGAACGCAAAGCATCGTCCATATAATAACTTGTCTTTGGATGCTGACATACGCATTGCTCTACCTTGCAAAGATATATTATTTAATCAAAAATGGAAAATTCCTGCTGATCCTTGCAATTATCTAAACAGTCGTTTTCAAGAATTAATATCTGAGATTGAAAAAAATATTGTTCCCTCAGACGAAATTATTTCATCTATCACTACCATTGAAAGTAAATGTGCAGTAGTAGTAGAAGTATTGGACATTAGCGGTCAAGTCGTTATGAAGAAATATCGACTTGAAGATACAATAGAGGAATTAATATCCTCAGCAATTTCTATATTAGAAGAGTTTATTATTCCTAATTTCTCACCTCTGATTCACCAAGAGCGCATCTCTATCATGCTGCTTCGCGAATTATTAGTAAATGCGATAGTACATCGCGCATACGATCGAGCTAATGATGTAGTTATTAAGAGGATGTTTTAAAAGTCGGCGAAGGTATAATTTAGCCCTTCTGATTGGGCTTAGCTGAGACGATAAATCAAGGTTTGGGCCCCTACTTAGATGTTTCTTTGTGCCCACTATGAGGTAAAACGACGCTTTTAAAACATCCTCTAAGGTTATGCCAACTTCGATTCAGGTAAAAAATCCTGGAAGGTTATTGCCTCCTCTAAGTCTTAGTAACAATCAAATTTCGGGAGGATACGTTGTAATAAGGAATGAAGAATTAGCATTGCAGCTTCGACAAAAAGGGCTTGTTGAGTTAGTTGGTAGTGGGTTGTTATGGGTAAAAAAAATGCTAAAGCATCAAAATCTTTCTCCAGCAATTTTTACGCAAGATGCAACATCATTCTCAGTGACAATAAGCTATGAGAATGTCTAGGTGACCTTGATGCCTAACAACGCCCATGCACACCGACTGTCGAAAGGTAATTTGTTATGATAGAAAGGTTGTTGGCGGCGGGTGATGGGCAACGTTATCTCGCAAACGCTGCCTGACCTTGGAGATGATTCGGAAGCTCGATCGAGAATTAAAGATTCCGGTGGATAAATGTCGCTCTACATTACCAACACTAATTGCTGCTTTATTCTAGGATTTATCAACAGATAAAGAAATCAAAATCCCTTCAATCGGTGAAAAACGGGAACGGGAATTGCGCTCTCCTACAGCTAGGACTTGATATGATATCTACGAGCAAGCCAACTGGTTGAGCCAACAATCCCCGTACCTTGATAGTCGGGGAGTGTCAACAACAACTATCAAGGCAACTCAACGGAACTCGGTTTAGCAATGTGAGGCAAACCCCAGCCCAATTTTTCCCGCAAAATGTGGAAAAACTCAAAAGATTGCACCCGAATAAAGCGGGCTGGGTACGGAGCTCGCTCGACTTGCACCCAATCCTCCGGCAGAACATAACATCCGCCGTTCCCGTCTACCACCATTACCAGGCGGTTGGGACTCGCCGGCAAAATCTTGACCGGCTCAGTGTTGGAAAACACCAAAGCCCGCGAAGCCATTGAATGCGGGCAAATAGGCAGCAACTGCAGCACCGGCACTCCGGGAATGATGACAGCGCCACCTGCAGAAAGGGCGTAAGCTGTCGATCCTGTGGGAGTTGCGATGATGACTCCATCTGCAGCAATGTCAATAGAGGCGTGCTGACCGATCGCCACTTCAAAATGACACATACAAGTCAGCGGTTCCCGGTGCAGCACCATTTCATTGAGACAAAGGGCTTCCCAGAGGCAGTCGTTTTCTCGAAACAGCCGCACCGCCAGCATCGATCTTTCTTCTATTTCGTATTCTCCGGCGATTACCTTTTCCAAAGCTTGCGGCAGCAAGTTCAGGTAAGTTTCTGTTAAAAAGCCCATGTGACCGGTATTGACAGTCAGCAGCGGCACTCCAATCGGAGCGACTTGGCGAAATGCCGACAGCACCGTACCGTCGCCGCCCAAAACCACTGCAAACTCCATGTCGCTGTCAAAACCGGGGGGGACGAGTTGTTCGATCGGATTGTGGCACATCGGGCGATCGGGGCTAGAATAGCCCAGAATTCCTCCGGAACCAGAAACCGAGCAAACCTCCCAGCCGCGGGCAGTCAGCTTGTCTTCCAACTCTGCGGCGATGCGACAAGCCACAGGTTTAACGTCGTTGTATATAATCCCAGCTTTCGGCACTTTAAAAAGTAAAGGGCATTTTTTGTTTACTCCGTTTTTTAGTTTTAAGCTGCTCGTACTCTATTTCCTTGAGCTTCTTCATAATCAGATTAAAGTATTCTTCGAGATAAGACTCCAAAGTAGTAGTTTCTTTGGGGTCGATTCCGAAGACACTGTAAACATCATCCATCGGAGCTTTCAAGGGTTTTCCGGCTGCCAAAACTTCTGAAAAAGCCAATCTGTCAGCTACGTTCCAACTCCACTGAAAGAACTTAGCAAATTGACGAGTAGCCTTCAACAAGGCGTCTGGGGTGCGCGTAATTTTGGCTTGCTTCCCTGACAGCCGTTCGCACAACCGCACGATTTCGTCAGCATCCCAAGCGCGATTTCCCACCACCGGAAAGCTTTTTTTCTCGGTTTCAGGAACTGAAAGGGCCCGGACGGCAAATTTAGCAACGTCCTGAGTGTTCATGTAGGCAAGGGCCGATGGCTTGTTGGGCAGCCAGACTGCCTGATTGTCCAAAATCGGCATTGCATACAGGCTCAGCAGTCCTTGCAAAAAGCCGCAAGGTCTCAAGATTGTGTAGTCTAGACCGGATTCTGCTAAAAACAGTTCGGTACAGCGCTTGATTTCCAACAAGGGGACTTGGGGATATTTCTCAGCGTCGAGAAAGGAAAAGAATATGTAACGCTTGATGCCTGCTGCTGCTGCTGCTTGGATCAGCGATACTTTTCCGTCCCAGTCCACTCTTTTAATGCTGACAGAATCGGCTGCACTGGCTGTTGCTGCATCGATAATAGCACTGACGCCTTCTAGGGCCGGAGGCAGACTGTCTGGCTGGCAAAGGTTCCCCGGTACGAGTTCAGCGCCCCATTCTTTCAAAAATGCAGCTTTTCTGTAACTTCTGACTAAACAGCGCACCTGGTAGCCCTCGTCTAGGGCGCGGCGGGCTATCTGGCGGCCGAGAGTGCCGGTGGCACCTAAAATCAATAAAGTCATCTAGGGATTAATTATGAATCTTAAACTTTCAATAAGATGGTATCAGGTTTTTGTTAAGTTTTTTATAAAAACTTAACAAAAACCGGAAATTTTCTCATTTTAGGCTTGAGATATTCGGCACAAGGCTGACTTTCGGCAGCAAGTAGACTCTAGAAGGCAGAAGGTAGAAGGCTTCTGAAGGATTGGTTGAAAAAAACTTATTCTTCGCGGCCTTGCAATTTGAGCAGGAGGAAGCCTCCACCTATACCCACGAAAATTAGGGAAAAGGACAAAAAGGCTGCATTGAAAATTTCAGGATTCATGATTTGATAAGTCCCATTGGGCGATCGCATTAAATAAAGATAATATAATTTGGGGCAACCAGGTACATGAATGCTAAAATTTCAGTGCCGAAATTGCTGTATTTTGTTGGAGAAAACTGCCTTGAGTCTCGATCGGGAATCACAACTAGCTGTAACTCTCGGAGATCCGGCGGGAATTGGGCCGGAAGTGATTCTCAAGGCATTAGCCGATACCGCTGCTGGTTTGAGGGTAACGGTTATAGGTTCTAAGATAGTTTTGCAGCAAACTTACGATAAGTTGCGATCGAGCAATCCAGCAGCAGAAGCGGCAAATCCCGAAACATTAAACATTATTGATATCGAACCAGACAGCAAGTGGGGCGAAATTGTCCCCGGTGTCGGAAATGCAGCTAGCGGGGCGGCTAGCTTTGCTTACATGGAAAGCGCGATCGCCCGTACCATCGCCGGCGAATTCTCCGCCATCGTGACAGGCCCGATTTCCAAAACTTGCTGGCAGGCGGCCGGTTACAATTATCCCGGACAAACAGAACTCCTGGCAGAAAGAGCAAAATCGCAGCGATTCGGAATGCTGTTTGCCGCCACATCTCCCCACAGTGGCTGGACGCTCGTAACTTTACTGGCGACCACACATATTTCCCTGCGTCAAGTCCCCGATGCGTTGAGTCCCGAATTACTGAGTGAAAAACTAGAATTACTGATAGACTGTTTGCGGGAAGATTTTGGGCTGGAAAGACCGAAAATTGCGATTTCTGGCTTAAATCCTCACAGCGGCGAAAACGGCAAACTGGGAAATGAAGAGCAAGACTGGATGATACCTTGGTTGGAAACGCAGCGCGATCGCTTTCCTCAAGTGCAGTTAGACGGGCCAGTCCCCCCCGATACCCTGTGGGTAAAACCGGCTAAAGTTTGGTACGGTTTAGCCAAGGAAGCTCACGACGGTTACTTGGCAATGTACCACGACCAGGGGTTGATTCCAGTAAAATTGATGGCTTTCGATAAAGCAGTCAACACTACAATTGGCTTGCCTTTTGTCCGCACCTCTCCGGATCACGGTACAGCTTTTGATATTGTAGGTCAAGGGCTTGCGGATGCCTCCAGCATGAAGGCAGCATTGCAGTTGGCGGCTCAGTTGGCTAGTCGCAGAACAGCAGTTAAAATAGGGCGATAGCTTTAGTACGCCTGACGCTTGGAAAAATTGTGTCATTCCTATTGATTGTCGCTGGGGTGAGGCGGCAAGCAAGCTGGTAATTTCCTTCGGTCGATCAAAATCACGTTTGGGTAGGGCAGTATGGCAGCATCAAATGACAATTCAGGGAAAATATATCAGTCAGAAAAAGAGGTTTCTGATGCAACTATAGCAAGTTCTAAAGCTGGAGAGCAACTTCAGGAATTGCTAACCATACTGACTGAATTCCAGTTATTAAAGAAATCAAAAAAAGAACCGAGCGAGCTGAAGTTACCGCTTGCTGAAAAGTCTATTCAGCGATTGGAGAATGAGGAAAATCGGCGCAAACAATTGTCTTTTCGGATCGAATCACCGAGTATTGTACCCGAAGTATTAACTAACGAGGAAGAGATCCCATCTCAAAGACGAGAAAACAATAATGAGGAACCAGATTTATCTATAGCCCGGAAGATAGCAAAAAAAAATCCACCGTCTGAGGAAGAGTTAGAACAAGCAGTAGAGGAGTTTAAGCGGTTGCAGCAACTGCTGTTTGAAAGGGATTTACCGGAATTTTACAGTAATGTTTTGAGCGTGGAACAAAGGTTAGAAAATTTTGAGAAGTTGATGTCTGAACCCCAAGAGTTGATGACTTTACTGAAGCCGTTAATTCCTGAGTTGATGAGAGATGAATTAGAGGGGTTGAAGTCGGAATTAAAAAAGGCGAGCGAACTCGCTAGCAGCGATCAAATTAATCAGCTCGAATTGCAGACCAAAATAGCTGATTTGGAAAATAAAATTGCTAACTTTAACCAGCAGCAACTGCCGAATTCAGAACAGTTAATGCAACGGGTGATGTTGGTGGTGGGCGAGCTGCTGAAGCGTAAGGTAGAGGAGTCTAAGTTAGAGGTAGCTTCGGCGATCGCACCGACAGTCAATCAAGTAATTCACAATCAAAACGGACTTGAAGAACAGGTAGTAAGAATTGAAGATAGAGTTGCGAATATTCAGCAGCGTTACCAGCAGCAACCGGAAGACTTAATCAAGCAGCTAGTACCAGTAGTTACCGAATTGCTGAACCGCAAAATTAGTGAATTAAAATCAGAGATTGTAGAAGCTATCACCCCCTCAGTACAGGTAAGAATAGCTTGGGTAGAAATAGAAGAAAAAGTATTGAGCATCATCGAACGGCGACTGGCTACACAACAGTCGCCACTTCAGAAGCCAGAAGAGATAATGGCGATGCTAATGCCGGCCATAACTGATTTGCTGAATCAGAAAATCGATGAATCAAAATTACAAGTAGCAGCGACTATCGAACCTTTGATACAATCAGCAATTCTTCAAAGAGAAGTTCAAGGAAAATTGAGCGATGTAGAAAGTAGACTAAATAATCTCCAGCGACAGCAAAAAACTCAGCCAGAAGATATAATGGCAAGGTTAATGCCGTTAATGATTGAGTCGCTGAACCGGAAAATTGAGGAGACAAAGTTAGAGGTGAGAGAGGCGATCGCGCCCGGTGTCAACACGGCTATTCAAAACAGCGGTATTGCAGCACAAATATTAAATAACGAAACTAAGATTGTCGAAGTTCAGCAGCAAGTTTTAGGCGAGATAGAAGGGTTGATGGCAAGAATAATGCCAGTGATTGTAGAAATGCTGTCTCGAAACATCGGGGAAGCAAAGCTAGAGATAGAATCTGCGATCGCCCCCGCTGTCGATGCCATCATTCAGAATAATAGGATCGATCAAAGACTCGCGAAAATCGAACAAAAGATTGTGGCGATCGAACACCGGATTTATGAATCGACAGACTTGTTTACAGATTTACTGAAACCTTTGATTGACGAGCTGATGGTTAGCCATCACGCCCAACTAGAAAAGTCTGTCATAGAATCTATTTTACCATTGTTAGATGAAGTGGTAAATTATAATTACAGACTCAACGATAAAGTAGGCGAACTCGATCGCAAAATTACTGATGCGGAATGGGGTGGCAATCGGGAAGAATTACTTGCGAGAATTAAAATCATGTTTCCCGAAATGATGCTCCAAACGATTAATGAGTCGAGAAAATCATTTGCCGAAACCATAACTCCAATAATTGATGAAGTAATTAATACCAAAACCCGAGAAAACAGGCAATCAATGGGAGTAGCCATATCGCCTGCTCTTCCTGTAGGAATCAGCCACAGAATCAGTGAATCGCCAGATGAAATTGCAATGGCGATCGCGCCGGAAATGGCCACCGCTATCAAACAGCAAATTCATCTCAAGCGAGAAGCAATGTCGGATGCACTTTATCCGATCATCGGCAGCACGATTTTAAAATACATCGCCGAGATGATGCGGGAGATTAATGAAAAACTCGAATCAGCTTTAAGTCCAGAGGGAATTAGTCGTAAAATTAAAGCCAAATTACAGGGCATTTCTGAAGCCGAACTGCTGATGAAAGAAACAACACCCCTGAGTGTTAAAGCTGTTTTTTTAATTCAAACAGAATCGGGCTTAGTAATTTCAGCAGTGCAGAAGTCTGAACGCGAACAGCTAGAATCCGAGATGGTAGCGGGGATGCTGACTGCTATTCGCGCTTTTGTCAACGATTGCATATCTCAGTCTGGAAATATTGCAGAAATTGATGCAATAGAATACGGCACATCTACGATCGTATTGGAAGTAGCGGGTTCGTGTTATCTAGCAGTAGTGATGCAAGGAGAAACCCGCCAGTGGTTTAAGTACAAAATGCGAGCGATATTCAACAATATTGTTCAAGAATACGGAGATCAAATTCGGTCATTTAACGGCGATCCAGCAACTGTAGCACCAGAAGTAAACTCGAAATTGCAAAAATTAATCGATACAGATGTAAAAGTTAAATCTTCTAAACTTCCCATTTTACCAATTATCGGTTTGGCAGCGTTAGGTTTAATTGGCGTACCTTGGGGAATTCATCAATACCGCAGCGCAGTTGAAGCGAGCTTAGAAGCAGATACGAATTTAGCATTACAATCTGCTCCAGAGTTATCGGTTTATCGTATCGCGGCAGATGTTAAAGATAAATTATTGCAGATTTCGGGACGAGTGCCGAATCAAAATCTGCGATTGAAAGCGGAAAAAATCGCTCAGCAAGTGGCTCCACAATCAAGAATTGAAAATAAAATTATAGCCGTTGAAGTACCTCCCGATCCGGTTTTAGTCGAAGCCGATGTCAAGCGGACGGCAGCTCTTTTGAATAAAGTAGAAAGCATTAATATCTCAGCTCGCTATGCAGAGGGAAAAGTCGCCGTTGCAGGCAGCGTAAGCAAAGTGCCAGATGCTCAGAAAATAACTCAAGCTTTTGAGAAAATTCCGGGGGTAAAGTCCGTAACAAATACAGTGATAATAGGAACTCCACCGCCGCCAAAGATAATAATGCCAGTTCGCGTGTATTTCGGTGCAGGTTCGGCAAGTTTGGAGGCGAAAGATGTGGCACAAAAGCTTAGTAAAGTCAAGGAATATATGGAGAAAAACCGCACGAAGAATTTAAGGATAGTTGGCTACAGCGATTTTAAAAGCACTCCGGTAGAAAATCAAAAGTTGGCAATAGAAAGGGCGACTAATGTGAAAAATATTTTGGTTAGACAAGGGATAAATGGCAATAGAATACAAATTGCTTCTACTAAGAGTCGCCCGGAAGGTGTGGAGGCAAATCAACCGCTGTGGCTGAGCAGATTGGTAGTATTTGAGGTGATAAATTAAAATTGGGAATTGGGCATCGGGCATCGGGCATCGGGCATCGGGCATCGGGCATCGGGAATTGGGCATTGTTAATTGGGAATTTTCCCTAATGACTAATGACTTATTTCTCTTAATTTATAGTAACTGGCAAGAAGGTTAGGACATTTTTTATCGCTGAAAATATTGCTCTGACTGCATTTCCTTTCTTCCTTCTTCCTGACATCCGTTAATCCGTTACATCCGTTACAGAATCCGTTGCCGAACTTCCTTCTTCCTGACATCCGTTACATCCGTTACATCCGTTACAGAATCCGTTGCCGAACTGCCTTCTTCCTCTTAAATTAATCGAACTCGCCCAGAGGTAAAGGCTTGTATTCGATCGCCCGCCAAGCATACTAACAAGCAGCCGCTTCCGTCAATGCCGGCGGCTTCTCCGCAGATGGTTTCTGACGCAAGTTCGATCGCCACCGGGCAGCCAATCAACGCATCGCGGCGGCGCAATTCGGGCAAAAGTAGCGCTAAACCGGACTTGGAGGCTGGCTTGTCTGTGGTAGAAAACATATCGGCTAGTTCGAGTAAATAGTGCCGCAGTCGATCGAGCAAACACAGCTCATCTGGTACTTTACTAGCAATAGAATGCAAGCTTACCGCATTGCCGAGATCCCTTTCATCCAATCCCGCAGCCCCGAAATCTACGCAGCGGTTGAGTCCAATTCCCACAACGGCGCGAGTTTTGCCCAAAGCATTGCCGGAAGTGGCTTCGCAGAGAATTCCGGCTAATTTGTGGCGATCGATCCAGACATCGTTTGGCCATTTCAGGCGCAGCATATCGCGACAGTCGGGAACCAAATCTTCGATCGCGTAAATCACCGCTAAACCGGCTGCTAAACTGAGCCCGGGCAACAGAGTGGGGTTGAGGTTGTCGAGTACAAAACTAACAGTCAAGACACCGGTTGGGGCGTGCCAGGTGCGCCCGTGTTGGCCGCGCCCGCTGGTTTGTCGCTGGGTAAATACTGCATCTCCGTGGTGGAGTTGGGCCGCGCGGGCGATCGCCCAACTGTTGGTACTCGGACAGGTATCCAAGGAGTGTAGCCAGTGAGGGAGGTTTGGGCGATCGGGTTCTGGGGTTGCGGGCACGGGAGTTAAGGGCAATTCAGACAAGGTTTGATTTGTAGTATTTGATATCTAAAAGCTGATTATCGCAGGGCGATTAATCTTTTGTGCGTGTTTGGGCTATCGGCATTTTCGTCAGTGTTAATTCTTGCGGTTGCGATCGAAGTTTTCTATAAATATGTCTCACCGGGGATTGACCGCGATCGAATGCGGGGATTAAATGAGCGCCTACACAGACAAAACCCGCAAGCCAAGGGTTAAGAGTTTATTGAGTCCAGGGAGTTTGAATCGCCCGGTATATTTAGCTTTGTTGTGTAGGATCGATTTCTAATCACCCGGTATTTTTATTTGAAGCTCGATCGCTCTTTTAAAGCCTTGCCGCCAGTAAATTCTTAATAATTGGGATTTTGGCCGCAACTTCGGCTTGAGATACCTCGGTTTCCTGCCAACTCGATCGCCCTGCAAGTCGATCGGCCCACTGCTGCAACTTCGGATACTCATCAAAAGATATGCCAAACATCCCCAGCGAAGGCACAGCAGTGCCCGCCACCACTTCGGCGAAAGTAAACTGTTCCCCAGCAAAATAAGTGCGATCGTCCGCCAGCAAGCCCTCAAAATACCTCAGCAGCGTTACTATCTGCTGTTTTGACTGTTCCAACTTCTCTGCAGTGTCTCCCGCTACACCCAGCATTTGACGTGTTAATGGAAACATAGCCGGCAACAGTTCATTTAACGTCAGCATTTCCACCATCCGTACAATTCCCAACGCTTTCGCCTCTGTCGGTAGCAGTGGAGGGGTGGGGTATTTCGCCTCCAGATAATCGAGAATTGCCAGCGACTCCACCAAAGTCAAATCTCCATCCACTAAAACCGGTATGCGGTGGAACGGGTTAATTGCCAGAAAATCCGGCTTAAATTGGTCGCCGTCGAGGTTAAGTGCTAGAGGCTCAAACGCAATCTGTTTTTCCAGAAGTGCCACCCACACACGGCGAGAATTCAGAGAAATTGGAGTGTAGTACAGTTTTAGCATCAGATTTACCTTAGGCAACAACATCAGTTTAGCAGCAAAATTTCTTGATTTATAAGGGTTTTGAGGAACGCAAAGTGTTGGTGGGAGCGATCGACACCCCTTTAAAAAACCCAATTTCAAAAAAAGTTGTATTACCCCCTTGACAGTTTTGTAATACGTAATGTAGTATAAATGTATGGCGAAGGGGAAAGAGCTTCAAAGCCTTCCCCCACCAGCAATATGAACCTTGAAAACAGAATAGGAAGTTAATCGTGTCACATAATTGTGGACATCGGCGGTGTAGACTCCGGCAACAATAGCCCGATCGGGTTGTAGTACGCGGAATCAACCGCCACCCCGTCCCAACTTGAGTAATTCAAGGACAGAAAATTGTTCATTTTCGCGGGGGTATAGCTCAATCGGTCAGAGCAATCGCCTGTCGAGCGAAAGGTTGCGAGTTCAAGTCTCGTTACTCCCGTCAGTCGATTTTAGATTGTAGATTTTAGATTTTAGATTTACTCCAAAGGAGAAGAATCTGGGAACTGGAACTTTGGTCTAAAATCCACACCTCCTGTCGGAAAGCAAGTATCCGTTTTTCGGCGGGGGTCAAAGTCCCGTAGGCAAAAGTCAAGCCGTCTCCCCCTCAAGGAGAAGATTGCGAGTGCAAACCTCGTCGGGACTCCCAGGTTAGGTGGTCGAGTGGTTGAAGGCGTCGGTCTGCAAAACCGATTTTCGCGGGTTCAAATCCCGCCCTAACCTCTGTTCCAATCAGAAATTAAAAATTAGAAATTAAAAGATTAAATTAAAAGTCTTTTAATTAATTTTTTTAACTGTGAAAAGGAACTAAGCGAAAGTGACATTGCAGCGTAGCTTAATGGTAAAGCGCCAAGTTCATACCTTGGTCAATGCGGGTTCAAGTTCGGCCGCTGCCACCAAAAGCAGGGATGGTGTAACTGGCAACACTCTGGTCTCCAAAACCAGCATTCTGAGTTCAAATCTCAGTTCCTGTGCCAATTTATAGTGCTGTAGGCAAATGGTTTAAGCCGCTTGGATTTCACCCAAGTGATTGCGGGTTCAACTCCCGTCAGCACTTCCAAAATTTCTGGGTCGGCCCTCCTATTGGCGTGGGTAGCTGTCTGTAAAACAGTAGCTTAAAGCGTTGCTGGTTCAATTCCAGCCCGACCCATTTGTAACTGCATTTAATCCGCAGTTGCAATTTTGAGAACGTGGTGTAGCCGGATAACATCTCAGTTAATAAAACTGAAGATTGAGGGTTCAAATCCCTCCGTTCTCGCTCGCTGTGGAGAGGTGGCCGAGTGGCTTAAGGCGCTTTCCTGCTAAGAAAGAGCGGTTTAACAGCCGTCGAGGGTTCAAATCCCTCCTTCTCCGTTTTCCCCCGATAGCTCAGTTGGTAGAGCGCTTGTCTGAAGAGCAGGAGGTCGTCAGTTCGATACTGACTTGGGGGATTGCGTTGCCTTATAGCTCCATGGTAGAGCAAGCGGTTGTTAACCGCTAGGTTGTAGGTTCGAGTCCTACTGGGGCAGCCTTTTTTTTAATTGCCGGGTAGACAAATTGGTAAAGTCGCCTATCTCTGAAATAGGAGTTTTTGTAGGTTCAAAGCCTACCCCGGCACCCAATTATTGGGAAGTCGCCTAATCGGTATGGCACCGCTCTTTGAAAGCGGCAAAATGCAGGTTCGATCCCTGCCTTCCCAGTTCTGCTATTACCAAAGCAGATCGATTACACTCCTGTAGCCCAATTGGCAGAGGCCGCAATTTCAAAAATTGTGTTGTGTGAGTTCAAATCTCACCAGGAGTACCAAATTTTTAACTAAGTTTCTACTTGCTCCTGTGGCGGAATTGGCAGACGCGGCAGACTTAAAATCTGTTTTATTTTGAGTGTGAGTTCGAGTCTCACTAGGAGCATGAACGGGATGTAATTCAGCGGCCAGAAGCCATGCTTTGGGAGCATGGAGTCGTTGGTTCAAATCCAACCATCCCGACTTTACCCCTGTGATGTAATTGGAAAACATCACTCGCTCAGAACGAGTGTTTTTTGCAGGTTCGAGGCCTGTCAGGGGTATGAGGTTTTATTCACTCTCAAATCTCAAATCTCAAACCTCAAATCGGTTTTGCCCCTGTAGCCCAATTGGTAGAGGCGCTAGATTTAGGATCTAGTTAGTGCTGGTTCGATGCCAGTCAGGGGTATTTGGTGACATCGCGGGTGAAGTAGCCTGGGTAGGCTTGGAGGTCTCATAAGCCTCTTAATAGCAGGTTCAACTCCTGCCCCCGCCACCAAAAATGCAGGTGTGATGTAATTGGCAACATGAGGTTCTTGTAAAGCTTTCTTGCGAGTTCAAATCTCGCCATCTGCTTGGCGTGCTGGTGTAGCTCAATTAGGCAGAGCAACTGATTTGTAATCAGTCGGTTGTAGGTTCAATTCCTATCACCAGCCCCACAATTGCGGATATGGTGTAACGGTAGCATTCGAGTCTTCCAAACTCTAGGCACGAGTTCGAGCCTCGTTATCCGCTTAGGGAAACAAGAAGTTTGTTAAATCTCACATCTTGCACCCTTCTCCAGAACAGGCATCTTGCCTGTTCCACAAAGAGTAGATTTTCTTGTGGAACGGGCATCTTGGCAGTTCATAAAAGGCTTATTAACAATGGTGCAACATCTCAGTTAAATCCAAAATTTCAAATCTAAAATCGGTTTGCGGGTGTGATGTAAAGGCTAGCATCTGAGTATGCCATTCTCAGCGCATGGGTTCGAGTCCCATCATCCGCTTTTGTAGTCCTGTAGCTCAACGGTAGAGCGTTTGCCTTACAAGCAAGATGTTGCAGGTTCAAATCCTGCCAGGACTACCAATTTATGGGAGTGTAGCTCAATGGATAGAGCGCCGCGCTTCGGACGCGGATGTTGTGGGTTCAAGTCCTACCACTCTCGTTGTTTTTGCTTTAATTTAAGGAGGTTGATTCCATTGAATGGATAATTTTTTATATTAAGAGCGATCGCCCTTTGCGTGTCCCAATCTTTAGAGCCTACATACTTTAGTACGAGAGGAAAGGTAACGCTGTCAAAATCAGCGGGCGTTTGAGAACGAGGAGTGCGATGAACCCGGCAGGTTGGCTTAAAGGTAGCCATCCTTTAAAGAGTGTGTAGTAACTCATCGGCGGAGTCCCTCTAGTAACTGAGAAAACGCAATGCTCTGATAACTTGCACGTCAAAGTGCGTGAAGCGCCGCTATCCCATAGGGAATCGCACATTAACAAAAAACATGGGAGCGTAACTCAACTGGATAGAGTGTCGAGCTTCTACCTCGAATGTTGTGGGTTCAAGTCCTACCGCTCCTGCTGTCTGGGGTTCGTAGCTTAATTGGTAAAGCATCTAACTGGCTGTTAGAAAGATATCGGTTCAAATCCGATCGCAATCCACCACACCAATTTTAGATTTTAGATTTTAGATTTACTCCACAGGTGAATCTTTTACGCGGGGTCATAGCTCAATTGGTAGAGCGCTTGCTTTGCACGCAAGAGGCCAGGAGTTCGATTCTCCTTGACTCCACTTCCGGTGTCTGAAGTCGAAGCGGTCGAGACGCTAGCCCGTGAAGCTAGTTATTAGCGGGTTCGAGGCCCGTCGGACACCTTTGAATTGATAATGGAGGTTATGATATTAAGGTATTTTTGAGAGGTGGATTTCTGAAACTTTTTTTGTTGAGAGCAGTTAATAAAGGCTAATTCAATTCCCTTTTCTAAACAGGCTTGAAACTTGCGACTATCATTATTTTGAATAGACGCTAGTTTTTCGATCCCATAAATTGGCTCGTAATGGAAAATGCCATTTAACTCAAAAGCTAAATTTAGAGAGGGAATGTATATATCAAGCTCTGCATTTATGGCATCTTTGCGATTGAAATAAATTTCTATCTTTGGATAAAGGTTTAAAAGCTGCTCTTCAATCCAATTTTCAAGCTTAGATCGTCTATTTCCATAATTTTTATGGCAATTTGTGTAAGTGGCTGCACATGAATTTGAACAAAAATCTGGTTTGCCCTCTTGTAGTCGGTGTCTTTGTTTATAAAAAACCTTATCACAGGTAAAACAAACTACTTCCTTCGCTAGGATTGGTTTGAAAAATAACGGTAAGCCTGCTGCTTTCAAAGCATTATTCCAACTTCCAAATTTTCTGACAACTGTATTGTGTGTTACTGGGCAAGGAATACTTTTATCTCTAACTTTATTTAAGGCAGGAACTTCACCGTGAGACTGATAGTATTCTTGGAACCATTTTATTAGTTGATCTTGAGTGACTTGCATGACAAGCTTTTAAAGGTATTGCCATCTTACTCTTAAATGGGGTGTGTATTAATAATAAAAAATTTTAAGAGTCGTTATACACCCAAAATTTGGGAAGCTGCTGCCGAGAGGACGGCAACCTGTCTCGAACACAGGAGTGCAGTTAACAACTGTAGGGGTTCGACTCCTCCAGCTTCCGTTATTCAACTTGGAAGATGCCGCCGAGGGGACGGCAACCAGTCTTGAAAACTGGGGTACAGGTAACTGTAAGGGTTCGATTCCTTCATCTTCCTTTTAACCACCGGGAGCCAGAAAGTACGGCGCTGTGCTGATAACGCAGAGATAGGAGGGGCAGTACCTCTCCGGTGGATTGCTTAGGATTTTATATATAAATAATGGAGGATGATGGTTAATTCTTTTTCACAAGATTTGCTATTATAGACTGAGAAAAATTGCGGGGAGGTCGCCTAATTGGAATGGCACCGTAAAAACTTTGGAAAAGCGGCTCCCAAAAGGACGATCGGGTTTGTTGAGTAGGGTAAAAAGTTGCTTCGCGACGTTCCCTAAAAACGCAAACTGGCAGCGGGTTGCGGAGGCACTGAAAGGAATTAACAGTCCGAGATGGGGGCAGTTCTCATCTGCTTGCGGGCAGTAAGGAAGCGCGTTTCCTGAAAGTTGCTGTCGATCGATGCGGGTTCGAGTCCCGTCCTCTCCATTTATTGTTTTTAAGATTTTAACAAAACAAAGGTTAAATATGAGAAAACTAAAATATTACGTTGCTTGCACCGTTGACGGGTTTATTGCTCGCGAAGATGGCTCATTTGATTGTTTTCCGATGGAAGGAGAGCATTTCGCTGATTTGTTCGATTCCTTTCCTGAAACTTTTCCGGCTCACTTTCAGGAAGCACAAGGCATTCCTGCAGAGAACAAGCAGTTTGATGCGGTTTTGATGGGACGGAAAACCTATGAGGTAGGGCTAAATGTTGGTGTAACTAATCCTTATCCCCGCTTGAAGCAGTATGTTTTTTCTCGCACTATGAAAGCCAGTCCCGATGAGAATATTGAACTTGTTTCGGACAATCCTGTTGCATTGGTTAAGGAATTGAAAAAAGAAACGGGTAAAGACATCTGGCTCTGCGGTGGTGGCGGTTTAGCGGCAACTCTTTTTTCTGAGATTGACGAGATGATTGTGAAGTTGAATCCGGTAGTTATCGGAGCGGGAATTCCTCTTTTTTCCGGTGCAATCAATCCGACAAATTTGGAACTTGCCGATCGCAAAATCTATAGCAACGGTTTCATGTTACTTCATTATCGAGTGAAGCATTAGCAATCGGGACTGTAGGCGTTGCAATTGCTGGGGGTAAAAAAGGACTGAAGTGTTTACTACACAATAATTTTTTAGGAATTACACAAACGCTGAATTTTTAAGGGTGGTTAGCAAAGCGGTTATGCACCCGGCTTTTAACCGGTACCAGATAGGTTCAACTCCTATACCACCCACTTTCAATCTATCTGCCTTAATCAGCGTTTATCTGCGGTTAAAAATCAAAAACTTGGAAAGTGCGGCTGTGTGGACGGCAACTGGTTTGGAATACCAGAGTGCAGCGAAAGCTGTAGAGGTTCGACTCCTCCACTTTCCTTTTTAATCATTAGTCATCAGTCATTAGTCATCAATAATAGGCTAAGGACTCAAAACTCATGATTAGAAACCCAAAACAACTCTTAGAGGAGAATTAAATGTAATGTCACGCACCAAATTTGAGCGGAACAAACCCCACGTTAATGTCGGTACGATCGGTCACGTTGACCACGGCAAAACAACCCTAACAGCGGCGATTACAATGACGCTAGCTGCACAGGGTCGTGCCAAGGCTAAAAAGTACGATGAAATCGATGCTGCACCGGAAGAAAAACAGCGGGGAATCACGATTAATACGGCTCACGTTGAGTATGAAACTGGCGATCGCCATTACGCTCACGTTGATTGTCCGGGTCACGCTGATTACGTGAAAAACATGATCGTGGGTGCCGCTCAAATGGATGGTGCAATTCTCGTCGTGTCGGCTGCAGATGGTTCGATGCCTCAAACTCGCGAACATATCTTGTTAGCGCGGCAAGTGGGAGTGCCGAAGTTGGTTGTCTTTTTGAATAAGAAAGATATGGTGGACGATGCGGAAATTTTGGAGTTGGTCGAGTTAGAAATTCGCGAACTTCTCAGTTCTTACGGTTTCCCGGGCGATGATATTCCAATTGTCGCAGGTTCGGCACTGAAAGCGCTGGAAAAGATGACTGCTAATCCGAAAATTCAGCGCGGCGAGGATGAGTGGGTCGATGGCATTTACGATTTGATGGATGCGGTAGATGACTGGATTTCTACGCCCGATCGCGATATTGACAAACCTTTTCTGATGGCTGTTGAAGATGTGTTCTCGATCAAAGGTCGGGGAACTGTCGCAACTGGCAAAATCGAGCGGGGTAAAATCAAAGTCGGCGATACTGTGGAATTGGTGGGAATCCAAAACACTCGCACGATAACTGTTATCGGTGTTGAAATGTTCCAGCAACTTCTGGATGAAGGAATGGCTGGAGATAATGTCGGTTTGTTGCTTCGCGGCATCCAAAAAAACGAAATTGAGCGGGGTATGGTGCTTGCTAAACCCGGTTCAATTAAACCTCACACTGAATTCGATTCTGAGGTTTACGTGCTGTCGGAAAAAGAAGGCGGCCGCCGAACTCCTTTCTTTGCGGGATATCGCCCTCAATTCTACGTGCGGACAACGGATGTTACAGGTACGATCGCATCTTTTACGGCTGATGACGGAAGCGCGATCAACATGGTAATTCCGGGCGATTGGGTTAATATGACTGTGAAGTTGTTGCAGCCGATCGCGATCGAACCAAATATGCGTTTTGCCATCCGCGAAGGTAATCGCACTGTGGGCGCGGGTGTCGTCTCCCACATTCTCAAGTAGACGCTTTCGGAACCAATTAGAATGAGTAAGGTGGGCAAAAGTCCAGCTTACTCATTCATTCACAGCAAATTTTTCTGTGTGGATGCAATAGAGCGCCAAGATGGAGTCAAGCGAATTGTCTAGATTGGAGATGGCCAAGTACCAGATTTGGTTGGATGGTCTGCCGCACGTTTTGCACAACTCTGGGGAGGTGCTTGAGGTCGATCGCGCTTGCATTCAAGTCAGAATCAGAGGGCTCGCTTTTTAATTAGGTATTGAATAAGGGCGATCGCCACAAATTTTTTCACAAATAGTTGAGTTTTCCGAAGGGTTGTGTTATACTAGCTTAGATGCGGGAGTATAGCTCAGTTGGTTAGAGCAGGTGACTCTTAATCTCAAGGTCGAAGGTTCAAGTCCTTCTACTCCCATCCCAAATCCTGAACCTAAATTTATCGAAACTCACGAGTGCAGTCAACTGCTGTAGCGGTTCGATGCGTCGGGGTGTTTGCGTTGTCGGATTTTGAATGCCGATCGACCGCTCAGCTCATCCGATCGATAAAAGTGCGATCGCCCAAGCTATTTTTAAACTGGATAACAACAGGGAATGGTGATTAGCTATGATGGCAAATCTCTCGGGGCGCTGCTATGCGGGCGATCGCGATTTAGATGCGATCGCCCATTTAATCAATATTTGCGAAGAAGTCGATCGGCTCGATGAAGGCACTTCCATCTCGGAACTACAACAAGAATTTAACGCACCGTCCCTAGATTTAGCACGCGATATCCGCCTTTGGGAAGATGCGGAGGGAAAATTAATCGGTTTTGCTCAGTTGTCGGTTTCTGAACCTGGGGAAGTAATTGACGGTTGGCTGTGGTTTCGCGTCCACCCCGACGCGCGCGGAGGTGATGTGGAAGCAGCCGCGATCGCCTGGGGTGAAGTGCGGATGCGCGAAGTGTCTGCGATGCGGGGCGCGCGCGTGAAACTGCGAACCTACGCGCGCGCTGAGGATGGCGATCGCATTTCTGTGCTGGCTAGTTGCGGTTTTAAGGTCGATCGCTATTTTTACCGAATGGCGCGATCGCTCTCTGAACCGATCCCAGAACCCCAATTCCCCGAAGGTTTTGCGCTGCGTCAGTTCCCCGGCGAACAGGATGCGGCAGCTTGGGTAGAAATGTTCAACCAGTCGTTTATCGATCACTGGAATCATCACGATTTAACGGTGGATAAATTTAAGCACGAGTTAGCTAAACCCGATTACAGAAATGATTTAGACTTGATTGCTGTTGCTGATGACGGCACATTTGTCAGTTTTTGTTACTGCGAGATTAGTGTGGAAGAGTGCGATCGTACCGGGCGCAATGAAGGCTGGATTGCTTGTCTCGGCACTAGGCGCGGCTTCCGCAAAATGGGATTGGGACGAGCGATGTTGCTCGCTGGTTTGCATCGACTCAAAGCTGCCGGTGTGGCTACTGCTATTCTCGGCGTCGATGCTGAAAATTCCTCAGGTGCATTGCATCTTTACGAGTCTGCTGGCTTCCACAATATTCGCGACAGCATTTCTTATGTTAAGGACGTTTGAGCGATGTTACAGTTCGCGATCGCGCTTTGACCAAAGAAACCGGGTTTTTTACTGAATCTGCGGGTTGCAACGAAGTATTTTCGTGAAAAAACCCGGTTTCTCGCCCCTCGTGTAAGTTTTATCTAAAAAACTTTTGCTACCCCCTTGACACCTGTGTAGTATGTATGTAGTATACAAGTATGGAAAGCGCAGGACAAGCAAAAACCTGTATTTTTCGTGCAACTTCTGAACCTTGACAACTAAATATAGCTCACAATTTCAAGGAACATCAATTTGAAAGTCTTGCAAGACAGACTCGATTGTCATGTTGTTACTTTATACGAGACTGTTTGGTTACAAACTGACTCGAACCGAGTCAGATGTTGTACGAAATCAGTCTAGTTTTACTGAATTTCATGCGGATTCAGAACAGACAAGTTCGGTCAGATTTCAAGCACCAAAAAATGCTGAGGAAATCCGCACAATCCAACAAGCTTATCATTTAGAACGGCGCTTCTTTCAGTAAAGGTTATCAGATTTCGTGAATCTTTACCGATACTGGCAATTTGCTAAGTCTCACAAAAAGCCAAAGTCGAGAGCAGATAAGCTACCAATCCCAAATCCAAAATTGCTCTAGGAGGTATCGGTAATGGTTCACATTCGTTTTGAAGGACGTTCCTATGACTTGGCGGAAAACCAACTGGGTATCGCGGCAGGAATGAGCGACAAGGCTATTAAGGAACGTCTGGCAAAGCATTTTGATGTCAAGGGCGAGCGCTTCGAGTCTTACGTGCTCGATCGCCGTCCCAGCGGCGATTTAATTGTTCGCCCAGAAGCTGTTTACGGCTAGAAATTAACTTAAAGCAGGTATTAGGCAGCGCACCCCAACTAAAGAAGCTTACAAACTGGAAACGTTCAACTTAAAATCCAATTGTAGGTTCAATTCCTATCGGCCCCTAGGCTGAAAAAAAGCTTCTCTGACTTGTGCGCTGCCTTTTATAGCTGAATTTTTTATATCTTTCAGGCGCTTAAAAGTTCCACTTCGCGCCCCTACAAAGGAAGCTTACATACTAGCTCATTGGTAGAGCATTTCTCTTTAAAAGAAAAGGTCGCGGGTTCAACTCCTGCGTATGTGCCAACGGCTTTCTTAACTTGCGCGAAGTGAATTTTAATGCTATAAAGAGCAAAAATAATTGAGCAATTTAGAAGAATCACAAGTCAAAACTTTCTAGTTTAGAGATTAGAAAAATTTTGTTCCGCACCCTAACGAGTGAAGCGAATACACACATTCTAATCGATTTGTCGCAGGTTCAAATCCTGCCAGCCCCGTTTAAGGGGCTGTAGCTCAGGGGTAGAGCGATCGGACAGTCAAAACGCTTTGCTAACTTGTGCGGAACATCTCATATTTATAAATATTAGATATAAAAGTGGTGAGGATAATTAAATTATGAAAAATACAACTCTAATTTACCGATCGCCCTGCGAAATAGACAATCTGATTCACGCTTTCCAAGAATGCAGCCTGCCGCGAAGTCAATGGACTCACGAAGCGCATTTAACCGTTGCCCTTTGGTATCTGTTTTATGATTCGGAACAAGAAGCGATAAATGCGGTGCGGCATGGCATTAAACGTTACAACTCGGTTCAGGGAATTGAGACTACAAAAGATAGCGGATATCACGAAACCCTAACGCTGTTTTGGGTGCGAACTATTCGCCGGTATCTCGCCGATGAAAGCCGGAATCGATCGATGGTAAATCTTGCTAACGGTTTGATTGCAAAATATGCCGATCGCACTTTACCTTTTACCTACTACACGCGCGATCGGTTGATGTCTTCGGAAGCTCGAATTAACTGGGTTGAACCCGATTTGAGATCCCTTGAACTAGAAACAGTTTCCCTCAAATAATTTTCAATAGCAGTTTTTGCCGCGCCCTCATCGCGAGAGCTTACATACAGACCCTATTAGGTTTAGCCATAGGTTTACTAAAAAAAGCTCCCCAAACTTGCGCGGTGATTTTTAAATTTTACTCGCTAGCGTGCAACAACTGCCAACCGCCGATTTGGAATACTTCTCAAGTCCAAAATCCAAAATCAATAGGAAGGTAAAAACAATGAATATGAATACAGCAGAACGCGATTTGCGTTTGGAAATGCTCAACAGTCTGCTCACCACTCCTCACCGTGTATTAGAAAAAGTAGCAGAAATTCACAAGTTAATTATCGAATTAGACCCCATTTTTTACGGTCATTTAGCAGTGTGGTATCAACGCCACGGCGACGTGCGCGATCACAAGGAAGTTTTTGCCGGAAATTTGCTGACTTCGGCGCTGACGGAACACCGAGATGCCGGGTTTATGATGCTGCAAGAGTTCCCTCCCTACGAGGTTTCGCGGATTGTGGACTTTATGAAGCGGCATCAGAATAAGGTGCCCCGCAGCGCGCGCACTGCTGTCACTCGCTATCTGAAATCGCGGGAAAAGAATGCACAGTTTTTCGATCGCGCTGCCCTCCGCAACCGCAAGGCGATGAAGCATTTGTACGCAACGCTGCACGTCAAGCCGAGCGATCGCGCTAACGCTATTCTCTTCAAAGACAATCCGCCGGAAGACTCTCTGGCATTCGTTTTGAAGCAGTTGGCCAAGGCGGCGACACCTGCGGAACAGGCGAATTTGATTGTTGAGTACAAGATTCCGTATACGATCGCAGTTGGTGCAATCAGACAGCTAACGCCAACGGTTTTAGCGGCGCTGATTAACTCGATGTCGCCGCAGGAAGTTATCAACAATTTGAAATCGATGCAGTCGCGGGGCGCGATGGATCACCCGGAAGTCAAGCAGTTGATTGACTCGAAGCTGGATGAAGCGGCAAAGTGCGATCGGGTTTCTGCTTACAAAGCGAGTGTTGCGGGTGCGGGCGCGAACTTCGACGCAGCAACGGCGGCGAAGCTGGAAGCGGTTACAAACGAACAGGTGAAGAAGCGCGGCAAGATTGCGAAAGCAACCGGTTTGTTGATTGACAAGTCTGGTTCAATGGAAAGTGCGATCGAAGTCGGCAAGCGTCTCGCTGCTTTGATTTCCGGCATTTCCGAGGCTGCACTGTTCGTTTATGCCTTTGACACGATGCCGTATCCAGTGCAAGCAAACGGCAGCGAATTGACAGACTGGGAACGCGCTTTCAAGCACATTCGCGCTGGCGGCGGCACAAGTTGCGGTTGCGCGGTGGAAGCAATGCGAATTAAAAAGCAGGTTGTCGAGCAATTCATTATCGTAACAGATGAAGGCGAAAACACTGCACCTTATTTTGCAGATGCTTATCAGAATTACTGCCGCAGTTTAGGGGTAATTCCTGATGTTGTGATTGTGCGAGTTGGTTCTTGGTGCGAATATGTCGAGAAGCAATTAAAGGGCAAACAAGTATCGGTGGAAACCTTTACGTTTGCGGGTGATTATTACTCCTTGCCGAATTTAGTGCCGATGTTGAGCCGTCCTTCCCGACTAGAATTGTTGATGGAAATTCTGGATACGTTGCTGCCTGTGAGGGATGACAAGTAAATTGTAGGGTGCGCCGTAGCGCACCCTACTTATAATATAGCTACAATTAGCACGGAGCTGAAGGACACACACTATGAAACTAGCTGAAGCTTTAATTTTAAGAGCTGACTGTCAAAAAAGAATGGAACAACTGCGCTCCCGATTGACAAAAAGTGCTAAAGTACAGGAAGGAGAAGAACCTCCAGAAAATCCCCAAGCACTGATTAGCGAAGTAGATGCAGGGGTGCAAGAACTGGAAGACTTAATTAAGAAAATTAACAAGACTAATTCGCTGACAACTCTGGAAGATGGAGTGACTTTATCGGATGCTTTAGCCAAGAGAGATGTTCTCGCCCTCAAGCGCGGCATCTACAAGTCTTTAGTTGACGAAACCGCTGTTAGGCAAGACCGCTATACTCGATCGGAAGTCAAATTTTTCAGTACGATCAACGTTGGTGAAGTGCAAACGCAAATGGATCGAATGTCTAGACAGTATCGGGAGTTAGATACTAAAATACAGGAAGCAAACTGGAATACTGAACTTATCGATTGAGCAAATTGGTAGCCAATGCCATAGAAGCGAGCACAACCCCCCAACAGGATTAAGTTGGGACCAGCCTGTTAAGCTGCTGTCATGAGGGGTCATGCTAAAACCTCACAAATTAAGCCCAGTATTGTTACAAGGGTACAGGGCATTGTTAAAGTTACTACCGCGTGCTGGTCTATTGATATTGGTGAGGGTGGGTTAGGGGTTTCTTGCTCAATTGTAAAAAATATTTGGAATTCCAGAAGGTTCTGAGGCTGTAAAAATTTCGATTTTTTTCATCCTCAACCGAAAGCGTTTTCCCTATTTTAAATTATTCTCTAGTTTCAGCGATAATTGCTTGTAATTCTGGATTAGCGATGGATGACACTAACTGGGAATCCGCACCAGCCAAAGCAGCGCGCAACTTTTCCGCAGTGAGTGCAGGATATTTCTCTAACACCTGCTGTTGAGTCCATCCCGCAGCAAAGAGCCCCAGCAAAAATTCTACAGACAATCGATTTTCTGGCGCTGCTGGTTGACTTGTTGAAGCTTTCGGGTTTGGATGAATGAGCTTTCGCCAGTCCATTGTTTTACTTAAACGATTTGGGAAGATTCCGCCGATTATACTGCATTTGGGCACAGTAGAAACACGGGTCTCGTTGACTGATTGTGTAACATGATACGGCAGGTAATACCATTTTAGATTTTAGATTGGGAATCACTGATGCCAATCAGGGTTTGGAGTTTGGCGACAGTGGCATTTTTTTTTGAGCGGGTGTCATTTCCCCATTTTGCGATTAAATTGTTATTACGATCGCAGTACAGCGCTTTCTTATAGACTAGAGTGATGGGGTAGCAACGGGGCGATCTACCTTTTTGCTTCAGTCCGTTTCTATACCAAACTGCGATTGCGCTAAATCTCAACCCACTGTGCAACGAACTGTGCAACGAACTGTGCAGCGAACTGTGCAACCCACAATACAACTACTTTAACTTCTTAAAACTATGGGAAAAAAGTCGAAAGCCAAAAAATCCCAGCTCAAAAAATCCAGTTTGCTCTGCCAGCGGCTCCAAGAAGCTGTCGATCGAGGCAGTAAAGTTTGGATTAAAACAAATAATAGTAGTTTCGGCGGCATCCCGACTAATTTGTTCGGGGAGTTTGTGGAACTTTTGGTGATAGTTCCCCCTAACGAACAGGCGGAACATATCGATGCTTACGGGCAAGTTACGTGGCTGATTCGACTCTCTGATATTATTGCACTTGCTTACCCTACTGAATATTGGTCTAAAGATAGATTAGAAAGTTTGCTGCCACCAGATGCAGTTACCTCCGAAGTAGGAGATTAACTGCGTCGAGTGTGCATTGCGTACCCTAATTTTAGCTGAGTTGTATTTGGTATGGTGTGCATTGCACACCATACATTTACTATTTTTTAAGCTGTTTTAGCAGCCAACATATACACCTCTTCCACCGATTTTTATCAGTTTAATTAGTTGTTGCAAGCTGAAAGCTGTACTTTACAACTGCCGCCCTCTAGTTCGCTGCAACCTGCGAGAGCTTGAGCTTCTGCTGCTTCTTTATCGTCGCCCCAGCCCGCACCAGCTCCTCCTTTGCCTACTGCGATCGCTCCACAATTATTGCTATTAGATGTCAGCGCTTCGCAATCGTTCGCACCTCCGCTTTGTTCATTGCAGACGGCTACTGCTGCGTTTAGTGCTTCTTTCTCCGTCGCATGATCCCAACTAATACCAGTGGCGTCAGAAGTCGGAGAATAAGCAGTAGCTCCATAGGTGTCCTGAGCTTTAGCTACCTGGACTGAGCCAAAAAGAGGAAGTGTCAAAGCTGTGACTACAACCCACTTAGAAAAAAGCTTTTGCAGCATATTTACTTAAGATATTTACAAGGTTAAGTTGCGAGGTTCGCTCAATATTAGATTAGGATATTAATTACTGTCAATAGTGTTGAGTAATCTTTATGTTTTCTTAAACAAAAAGTGTTTTCGGTAACAAAAAGTAAGATGACGGAGGTCAATTCAGTGGCAGATATCCGCAAAATCCTCAGCCAACTCGCTGCCCAAGAAGCGCACCTACTTGATACCCAATTCCTGGCTCCTTGCGTACCCGGGGGAAGCGTGCGGACACGAATTAGCTCAATGGTTTATACTTTTCAACCGCAGCCACGCAACTTTGAAGGATGGGCTATTTTTGGGCCAGTTAATGAGAAAATTGCTGCGGTGATTGAGGAGCCGAGTTGGCCACAAATAGCCGAGTATTTGCAACTGCTCGTACCCGTTCGCTTGCAGTTGGCTTGCGTGCTGCAAGGGCAAACTTGGCTGGCTTATCCTGTTAACGAATCTGATGCTAAACAGCGCACTGGTCTTGCCAAACCAGTACCAGTTCATTTAGTAACTGAAGGTTCGCAGTTTGAGCCAATCGTTGCGCGCTGGGACGGTCATTGTTTGTGGTTTGAAGAGATTGACAGACGCGCCGATCCGCTGCCCTCTGAGGAATTGAAAGCAGCTTTGAAAAAGTTGATTTTGCCTCAAGAAGTTCGCTTTAAAGGGATGACACCGGAAATGCGAACAGTTTATGAGTTGGTGTCCCGAAATATTAAAGGTTTCGATCCGAAAGTGCGGGAAGAAAAGCGCTTGCAGGGGGCTTTGAAAATGGGCGGCGGTGAATTGCGAGATTTTTTAGATCGCGAAAATTATTGGCTGGTTGAATGGACTAGCGGAACGGGAGAACACCACACTTCTGCGATCGCAAAAAATGACTTGACAGTTATGAGTGCGGGGATTTGTCTCAGCGGATTGGACAAAGACTTCGACTTGCATTCATTGGTTGGAGTGGTCGAAAATCGCTAATTCTTGATTACCATGAGCATATTTTTTCACGAACAACTTTACAGAAGTGCCGGAGTGATGTCGCAGATCAAAAATTTCCCGGTAACGGTGTGCGGGGCGGGCGCTTTGGGTGCGAATATTACAGAAAGTCTGGCGCGATCGGGCTTTTGTCAGTTAAAAGTCATCGATCGCGATCGCATTGAGGAACGCAACCTTTCCACTCAACCCTATTATCGATCGGACATCGGCGCATTCAAAGCCAAAATTCTCGCCAACAACCTCTACCGCGCTTTGGGAGTCAGCATTGACGCGCACTCAAAAGAATTGACGCCCGCAAATGCCGATCGACTGCTTGCCAACAGCGCCACAGTCATCGATACTTTTGATAACAGTGTCGAGCGGCAAGCAGTCAAGGATTACTGTGCGAGTGCCTCCCTTCCATGCGTGCACGTCGGATTAGCTACCGATTACTCCGAAATAATTTGGAACGAACACTATCGGGTTCCTTCAGCGGCGAATGATGACGTTTGCGATTACCCGCTGGCGCGAAACTTGGTAATCCTGACAGTTGCAGTTGCCTGCGAAGTTATTGTTACCTTTGCTGCTACCAAAGAGCAACAAAATTTAACTTGCACGATCGGAGATTTTGCAGTAAAGCCACTTATATTGTAGAATGTCGGTTGACTGTTGCCAGAAACCTGGTCAATCAAGATTGGATGCCCCCATCCTATAAACCCGGTTTCTCACCCTCAAACAATCGTCCAACTTGCAAAAAACGCTTGAAAAATTAACAGGGAAAGTATGGCCGGATCGCAGACTTTTTATTATTTACTAGCAATTCTCGCACTATTAGTTTTGACGGGTACAAGTAGAGCAAACTATGCAGCGGGCTCCGCAGTTTGCTACACTGATGATTGCCATCGACCAGCAGTGAGACACCATAAAAGGATTTTAAAATGCGGCTCGAAAGGGCACGATGTGAAGAAACTGCAAAAGTTGTTGAACGCGCGGGGCTTGTCCCCACACCCGATCGTAATTGATGGCGTGTTCGGTCCGACAACCGAAGCTGCAGTGAAAAGATTTCAGCGGCAAGCTCATATTCCTGTAGACGGAGTGGTGGGAGGCAAAACTTGGGACAGACTGTTTGCTAGTTCCTAACTTTAAGCACTGCACAACAAAGGTTCCTAAATCATTATTTCTAATCATTAATCGCTGTGGTTGGTAGTTGCACAGATAGCACGTTTTGTGCAACTACAGACACAGAAGCTTTAATCAACAATCAATCGCATACTAGATTGCTAATGAATGAAGTTTTAGATTTTTGGTTTGGTCGATCGCACTCTCCAGAGTTTGGCAAAGCCCAAAAGAAATGGTTTGAAAAAGATGCGGATTTTGATGCAGAAGTGCGATCGCGCTTTCTCCCAAAATACGAATTAGCCGCCTCCGGTAAACTCGACTCATGGCAAGATTCCCCCGAAAACTGCCTAGCATTAATAATACTGCTCGATCAATTTCCGCGTAATATGTTTCGGGGAACGCCCCAAGCATTCGCCACAGACAGCAAAGCTTTAGCCACCGCCGAATACGCTGTTAATCATAACTTCGATCGCGAATTGCTGACTGTACAAAAATTATTTGTTTATCTGCCTTTTCAACACAGCGAAAACTTAGAAAACCAGCAAAAATCTGTCGAACTATTTAGCCAACTCAGCGGCGAACCTGACAGTGATTCATTCATTGAATACGCGATGCAGCATTTGGAAATAATCGAGCGTTTTGGGAGATTTCCTCACCGCAATGAAATTCTCGGACGCGAAACAACCCCCGAAGAAGCCGAGTTTCTGAGACAACCCGGTTCTGGATTTTAAAGCGCGATCGCAAAATCTCGATCGTTCTGATATATTCGAGGTTGTAGAGGCGGTTTGAGCGCGCAATCAGAAGCAACAGCAGGCAATCTGTCTACAAAACCCGCCCCCACCCAGTGACTCTCAAATTAAATAGTGAAATTATAAAAGAAGATCCATTGTTGATTCAACAAAAAGTAGACGCTGGTGAAGAATTTATTAATCCCCCCATCGTCACCCGCGATACTGCACCCGATAAATCCGGTTATTCGCTTCCTCAGTAAACAGCAAACTCCCGTCAGGTAAAACCAGCAAACCAACCGGCCTCCCCCAAGTTTTCGGGCCAGACGGATCTGTCAGAAAACCAGTCAGAAAATCCTCATAATAACCTTGAGGGCGTCCGTTCGCCGCATTAAAAGGTACAAACACGATTTTATAACCAGTTCCAGCGTTCCGATTCCAACTGCCGCGAAACGCCACAAACGCCCCGTTCAGGAATCTTTTGGGAAACGTTTTGCCGTCGTAAAACTGAAGCCCCAAAGCGGCCGAGTGCGCCTGAAACAGCACGTCCGGCGTTAATGTTTTAGACACTAAATCAGGTCGATCGCTATTGCCATTTCTGGAGTGGCGCGGGTCGAGCAAATTCGGCTTAAAATAAGCGTAAGGCCAGCCGTAAAACTCGCCTTGACGAATCCTTGTCAAGTAATCCGGCACCAAATCATCTCCCAAACCGTCGCGTTCGTTGACCGTCGTGTAGAGTTGATTGGTTTTTGGGTGAAAATCCAATCCCACCGGATTTCGCAAACCGGAAGCGAAAATTTGCTGGTTCTTGCCGTCCAAATTCATCACTTGAACAGAAGCCCTTGGCAGCGGCTCGACATCGGCATTAGATTGCGATCCAACTGATACGAAGAGCTTGCTATTGTCGGGAGAAACGACAACATTTCGCGTCCAGTGTTGGTTGTAGCCGCCGCCCGGTAAATCGGCAATTTTTTGACCAGTACCTGTCAATTGTTCCTGCCCTTTTGTGTAGGGAAATCGGCGGACTTCAGCAGTATTTCCGAGGAAAAAATAGCGATCGGCAAAAGCCATGCCAAAAGGAATATTTAACCCGTTTTGGGTACTTGCAAAAGTTTTGCGAACCTCAGCAACCCCGTCGCGGTTGGCATCTCGCAACAGCGTAATCCGATTCTGCCGGGTTTCTGTTACCAAAACATCGCCTGTCGGCGTCAAAGCCAGCCATCGCGGAGCGTCTAAATTGTCAGCAAAAACGTTGACGACAAAGCCAGGAGGGACTTGCAGCACTGGCGATGCGGGAATCGGTACTACTTGAGGAGGTTTTGAGGCGCTATCGCTGGCTCCTGGCCGCGGCAAAGTAGTTGCAACAATACGGATTGGCTGCGGCGAAAGCGGTTTGGTCGGTACAATTTGATTTGTCCCAACATTTGCCAGCGGTGCACGGGAGGGAATTTGCGACAGGGGGCCGTTGTCGCCCACAGCAGGGGCGATCGCATCTGTAGCTCGATCGCACGCAATCATCGGCAACAGCAGAATTAGCAGCAAGAAACGCAGGTAATACATAGCAGCGGTTTCTCCACAATTGCTGGACAATTCTATTATTCTAACTGCTATTAAATAGCTAAGCCACCGCCGGCGCGGTGACTTAATTCCATTTACTGATACCAGTTGCAAAAAAGAATCCAACTGTAGGCCGGTGCTCCAAAGTTTGAGCTCGATCAGTCAATCGATTTTAGGTTTTAGATTTTAGATTTTAGATTGAAGAAAGCGACCCCACTGATAACTCCGAGGGCTTGCGATCCGGATTCGAGCTTTTTTCTCGCTCCGCGAATGAATCACGGGGCTTGTGACCACATTGCTTTTGGTCATTCGCAATTCTCTAATCGAAAATCGAAAATCTAAAATGGTATAACCTAGCTCTACCAAAGTCCTCTCACAGGAGCCGGACGGGGAGCAGGAGCCGGAATCGGACGGGGAGCCGGAACCGGAGCAGGAGCCGGAGCCGGACGAGGAGCCGGACGCGGTGGCGGTTCTGGAGCCGGACGCGGTGCCGGTGCTGGGGTTGCGGGACGAGCAACCGTTGTGGCTACCACTTTATAATCGGGGATCACCGCGATATTTTGTATCTGAGATCCGGCGACGGTGGCTCTGACTTTCATTCCCGGTACTAGACCAATAATTCTCAGGACGCATCTTTGAACCCTGAGAGTCCTGTACGGCGCGCTTTCTTCGCGAATAGTTACTACATCGCCGACAATACTTTTGACAAAACCGACAATGGTTCTAGCGTTTGCTGTTGTGGTGGTTTGCGTTTGGGCTATTTGAGTTGCAGGGTTAGCCATCGCAGGATGTACTGAGACCGCCGAAATTACCACCGACAGTGTTGCACCTGTCAATAATTTGATGTTCTGAAGACGCATTGAAACCTCACATTAACTGCTATTCAGGGTCGGGTTTGCTTCCGCTGCGCGAAAGTCCCAACCTCTATACCTAATCCAGTTTAATCCCCAGAGTAGGAAATTTATGACAATCTCAAAAAAAGATTATCGAACAAGTATTGAAAGACTAAATTTTACATCATAAGTTCCCGATTAACAACAAGTTCAGCGGTTTGCATCTCTAGAGTGTTGCCGTGATATATTGAGTTTATTCGATCGACCGTAGCAGTTTTTTTCCGCCAACCTAACTGTTGCTGGGGCCAACTCTACCCAAAGACAGATTGTGCTTGCCGGATACAGCAGCGCCATAGTTTGAATACTCGATCCCCAGTCGGTCATGGCTAAAAAATCAAATTAGTCGGAGGTATAATTTAATCATTTTCTGGCAATATTTACGCATAAACCGGGTTTTATCACGACATTCTCTTGCGTAAGTCCACTGAGCCGCTTATAAAAACATTGTTTTTTTCGTACTATTATTGCCTAAGCTTTGTGTTGAGTTACAAATTATCAGTGGTGGAATTTCAACTAAAAACTGTGCAGCGCAGTTGCCGTCAGAAAGGCATCTCAAAATTTTTATGATCGGGTGCGGTTGGCGGATAATTAGATAGGAACTTTGTAGGAACTGCTGGTGAGGAGTTTAGCGAACAAAACAATGGTCAAGAGCAAATTTTTGTTTGACAAGTTAATTGTACTGAGCTTGAGTGCAGCGGCGCTGTCGGTCGGGCTACAGCAGCAGGCGACTGCCGAAGTGGTGGCTAATTCAAGTAATAGTGCGATCGCGGCGCAGCGGCCCGCATCCGAGACAAAATTGCCGAATCTCGGAACCCCAGAACTGCCGCCCCTGGGAGAACCATTTCGTTATATTCCCCAGGAACCAAAGCCTGCGGTAAATCCTATTGAGGAAGTGCGTTTAGTCCTGAAATTGCGAGAACGCCGCGTCTATGTTTACCGACAAAATAAGGTGCAAGCCAGTTTCCCGGTTGCTGTGGGAAAAGGCGGGTGGGAAACTCCTACAGGCAATTTTAAAGTTATGCAAATGATCAAAGATCCTGTTTGGCAAAATCCTTGGACGGGAGAACTAATTCCTGCTGGGCCAGACAATCCATTAGGGAGTAGGTGGATGGGGTTTTGGACGGATGGCAAGAATGTGATTGGTTTTCACGGTACTCCGAATCCAGAGTCGATCGGGGGGGCGGCTTCTCACGGCTGCGTCAGAATGTTTGATAAAGACGCACAGGCTTTATTTGAGAAAGTCGCAGTTGGCACACCGGTGATAGTTGAGCATTAATTATTTCGAGGTTGGGGTGCATAAAAACACATGAACAGGCTTTCCCGCCTGTTCCACAAAGACCTTAAATTTGGTTGTGGGGTGGGCAGGAGATCCCGCCCATGAAAGACTTATTGATAATGCAGCTATTGGGTGAGTTAAAACTTACATTTTGCACCCCTCTCAGCAACAGGCTTGCCGGCCTGTTCCACAAAGAGTTAAATAGATTGCTGATATTTTTCCAGCAACTCCGGGATGTAATCGTAGCCATCAACACCGATCGCCGGAATGATATTCGCTCGACTTTTAGCCAAAGATAGTTTAAAAGATTCCGCCCCCATTTGACCCCGCAAAATAGTCAACAAACCAGCCGATTGACGCCACTCCATCGCACCAATTTGCTCCAAAGTATACATCCCCAAACTGCCCGCAAATATCGCTTTTTCTAGTGAGTTGATTCTGTAATAAGCTTGAGCCAGGTAAGCCAAATTCAGACCTTGCAAATATAAATCCCCTGAGAATTGAGCCGCTTGCCAACCTTTGAGCAAATATTCGATCGCAGCTTCAGCATTTTCCAGGGCGATTTTAGCGATACCGAGACTGCTGGAACAAAAAGCTTGACTTTGGCGATCGCCCAATTTTTCCGATAGCAACAAACCTTGTTCCAAATAACCGATCGCACTCTCGTAAACCTCCGGTTCCACCTCCTCCAACTGCCGCGCTTGAAACACTTCACTGTAACCCAAATTAGCCAGAGCATTTGCCTCGCCTTGTCGCTCTCCGGCTTGTCGTGCCATAATTAAAGCCCGCTGGCTGTAATTAATCGCTTCCTGATAATTTTTTTGAGCAACATAGTTGCGGCTGATGTGATTGAGATTGGCAACTTCGCAAGCTTTGTCTCCTTCGGTACGGGCAATTTCCAGCGCTTGCTTGTGCAGCAAGAGCGATCGCTCATAGGCCCCAGCCGCCTGCATCGAATAACCCAAAAGCGTCAGAATCCGAGCTTTTGCTTGAGTGCCTTCAACTCGCCGCAGCGGTTCGTCTAAATAATCCAAAGTATGCCGCAGGGCTTTACCATCAAACGAAGCAAAAATTCCCCCGTAAAGGGGAAAGTATTCTCGCTGAGAAAAAGCGCGCAAAATTTGCAAAGTTACTTGAAAACAAGCATTTGCCAACTGCTCGCCGCTCTTGGTAGAATTATTAAACCCACTAGCTAGCTGACTCCAAATTACCGCAAAAGTAATGTAAGTAGAAATTGAAGCTTTTGTTGACACTTTGGAATCGTAAACTTGCTTATCAAACCATGTTGCCAACGCCCGCTGCAAGCACTGCAAAATAATCGCCGCTTCCACCAAGATGCCTAAATCTAAACTCGATTGTTGGGCTGCGAATTGAACTACAGATTCACCGAGCGCAATAGTATTCAAAAGAGCCTGGGGAAAGGGACTGTTAACTTTTTTTGCCCAAAAAGCCCAAGGCCCATTTTGTTCGGGACTACCGGCAAATCCTAGCTGCTGCGGCTGATAAATCCAGCCCACGAGTTCCGGTTCCAACCGCTGCCAAGATTCTAAACCTTTAGCGATGCCGGCGGTGATTTGCTGCAAATCTTGTTCGGTTTCGGGATTGGCAGTTTGCAGCATTTGTTGGTGCAGAGATTTTGCCAATTGCTGCAATTGAGCAAGAGTCAGCGGATGTTCTTTATTCGGATCGATTACTTGCAATAATGCCAGGAGACGGGCGTTAGATTCGGCAGTAACGATTTGTTGGATTGAGGATGCAATTGCGCGATCGACGCGGTTATCTTTCTGCCAGCGTTCCCATTCTCCTTGGATGGTTTTGAGAACTCGGAGGGTGCGATTTGCCTTTGCTTGTTTGATTTCGTCTTTTTCATTTCTGACTTGATTTTCGGCGGCATCAAGGCGTTCGCCGAAACAGCGTTCAAAGATTTCGCCAGTACCCGTACTAATGTCTTGCACCAGCATTTGATAAACTTGTTCTTTGGAGCGAATTTGACCTTTGAGGGTGATTTCGACAATTTTGTCGATTAGGGCTAGGTAGCGATCGCGCAATGAGGTAGATTCAGGCATAAGTTATTTTTAGTTAATAAATTTTTATGGACAGCGCTTGCAGCTTGCACCATTTCATGCTGCTACTTAATTTTACAGCTCATCTGGATTAATGCCCATTGCTCGCAGTTGATCGGCTAATGGATTTGCCCGCTGCCTTTCCAATTGAGCTCGCTGTCTTGGAAATGCTTCTGCAGTCCGAGCTAAATTGCCATTAACATCATACTAGCGCAGCCACAACCTCTGATGTTCCAAGAAAGAACCTTACCACAAACCAAAACTCAACTTTATTTCCAGTATCCAGAATCGAACACCTGTTAACACTTGTTCGCGGTAAAGGTTGCCAACTCAGCGAAATACTCTCAATTAGTTGTTGTATTTGCTAAAAACCAAGTAATAACGAATCTTCAAAATTATCTCGTAAATCTGCCACTTAGTCTGCGGTTTGTTTGGTTCCGATTCTGTCAGCCCCAAATCTGCATCTTCCCTACCTAGTAACAGAAATTAGATGGCGATTAAAGGAGTTACGGCTTCGTCCCCAATGGCGTAACTTTGGCGCAAGTCTCTGTCTCGGCAAACTCTCAAAACATGGACAACTAAATACCAATCGGGTCTTTTGTACCAATTGGGAGGATTGGAGTCGTAGTAGAGATTTATATCGCTGACAGAGAATACGCGATCGGCTAGATAATTAGGGAGAAAGCAACTATATCAAAAATTTTGTGATTGCCAAGGTGATATTCGTCAGGCAAGCCTGGGAGATTCGAGCCTTCACTTGGTAGAGCGTACATCGTCAGCAGCACTTTTGTTTGCGTTGGGCGAATCTGTTATGTACATTGTTATACAATTATCCCTGCGAGATGTTAAGGAGATTCAGGCGGTATGGTAATTCTTACCATTATAACGCGATGTGATTTGTCGTGGCAGAACGTCGCTATCCTTTGCACCGGAAATTTTTGCTAAATAACGATGCTCGCCCACACCTTTTCTTAATAAATATTCTCATTTTGCTCTGACGGTCGGTTTGAGATTTTTTTGGAGAGCCATAACGTATTTTAGTATGTAATGCAGGTAACATTTTTAAGTGCAATCGCTCAATTTTTTGAGTTTGATGCTGCGCCGAATTCTAGCGACCAAAAAAGATGACGACTGGGAATAACAACAGGTTGACATAGATGAGGTATTTGTAGTATGGTAGGTGGGATCATTTATTGCACATCTGCCACCCAATATCTGCGACACAATTAGTTGTGGCTCTGCCGACTTTTTTGTGAGTACAGAAGCCGTTTTCGGTCAACGCTTAGACGGCTACACCAAAACTCAATTAAGACTCTGTTAGTATATTTACTGTTTACATCTACTGATTTTGAGGTAACAAACAATGAAAGACTTAATAATGGGTTATGCAACCAACTGCAAATTCGATGATTTCTACAGGTTCGTTGTATCCACTCGTCAGCATTGTGATCCAGAAAAAGTTGATATTGTTGTGTTTATTAATGCTTTAGGAGATGAGTTTGCAAAGGTAGCTCTAGAAAAAAATATCACCCTTATACCAATTGAAAATGTGTGGAAGTGGGTTACTAGCTCAAAGCTCCTAAATCTCATCTATCACGCAAAGATGGTGGGACTGCAAGCTTTAATTCGACTAAGTTCAGGGTCTAACCGTACCTACTTAGAGGAGGATTATAGGAGTACGGTTGCCAATTGGATTCATCCACTAGCAGGTCGGTGGATTACTTACCATACATTCCTTAAGGTTAACTCCAGTTATCGAATGGTTATGACTTCAGATGTGCGTGATGTTGTTTTCCAAGCTTCTCCCTTCGATGACTTAGACTCTAGTAAGCTTCACGTTTTTGAAGAAGCAGGTATTTATTTTGGGCCGCCCACTCCAGAAAATGTAGATAGTGAATGGGTGAATGCTGTTTATGGAAAAACAACTCTTGAAAAACTGTTGGGAAAACCTATACTCTGTGCAGGGACAGTATTAGGAGGAAACCATCTCATGATGCAATTAATTGAATTAATGGTGGTGGAGGCTGAACGCCATCGTCGTAAGCCTCTAGATCAAGCAATGTTTAATAAGGTGATTAACTATGAATTTCCCAGTAACCAAACGGTCAAACATAATTTGAAGAGTGGTGCCGTCCTCACACTGTGTGGAGATCATGAGAAATGTTGGGATATTCAGGATGACAAAGTGATGGTTGACGATCGCCTTGTTCCTGTTATACATATGTACGATCGCGATTCTCGGACTAAGGAATTATTTCTCAGCAAGATTCCAAGTCCGCAGAAGTAACCTGTAACCGGATTTGCTTAGGAATTATGTAACTGGCTTACCTTAATCGGACTCTGCGATTTTCTCACGTCTGGCTTTAAACCCCGTGAACGGTTACATCCGTGGTGTTCTAGTCGATGAAAGTCTGTAATCGCTTCGGAATTTGAGTTAAACTTCTCCCTAGGGGGAAGTTTAGCTTAAAAAGGGAAACGTTAAGAACATTCCGCTTCCGTTTTTCTTTAACGCCTTGGTTTTACACTAGAAATCTGCATTCTCTCCGACTTGGCGACGGCACACCATTCTTGAAATAACACCGATCGCGATCGCCCTCCACTCCCGGCATCACAAAAGTAAAAGCCTGACATTGTTCATCAAACACACGGATTTGTTTGCAAAGATCCGGGTCTGGTTGGCTAATGTACATATTCCTATAATCAGCGCCGATTCTGTCAGAATTTCACTCTAAATTCCACCTTGTCAACAGCCACTAGCTGCGGCACAACAGTTTTAGCCTTTGCACGGATTTTATTCAAAGCAGAGGCTGCACTACTACGCACATTTAGATTGGAGTCTTTCAGCAAGACAATTAGCTGCAGCAGTGCAGTTTAAGCTTTTGCACGGATTTTATTCAAAGCAGAGGCTGTACTACTACGCACATTTGGATTGGAGTCTTTCAGCAAGACAATTAGCTGCGGCAGTGCAGTTTTAGCTTCTGCACCGAAACTTCCCAAAGCATTGGCTGCACTACTACGCACAGTTACATCTGAGTCTTGAAGCAGGGAAATTAGCTGTGGCACAGCAGTTTTAGCTTCTGCACGCATCCTTGCCAAAGCATAGTCTGCACGGCTACGCACCTTTGCATCGGAGTCTTTCAGCAACAGAATTAGCTGCGGCACAGCAATTTTAGCTTCTGCACCCATCCTTCCCAAAGCATTGGCTGCACGGCTACGCACAGTTGGATCGGAGTCTTTCAGCAACAGAATTATGTGTGGCACAGCAGTTTTAGCTTCTGCACCCATCCTTCCCAAAGCATAGTCAGCACGGCTACGCACAGTTGCATCGGAGTCTTTCAGCAAGAGAATTACCTGCGGCAGTGCAGTTTTAGCTTCTGTACCAACCGACACATCTGAGTCTTTCAAGATTTTGACAAAGGCAGGAATAGCAGGAAGAGCAATTTGTCTTAGAACCTCAGCAGCACTCTGGGGGACTGACAAATTCTTATCCTGCAAAGCTTCCATCCAATCAGGGATGGCTGCTTCACCTATTTTTCGTAACAGCTTAATAGCTGGATCAAGTGCCGTTTCATCGTTACTCTTTAACTTCTCGGTGAGGGAGGCAATCTGTTTGGGATTAGCTGTGGGTTCGTCCCCAATTCCAGCCGCAGCATTGCGAGTCAACAGCAAAGGGGATGTGAAAGATAGAAACGAGAGGGCAATTACGGCAACTAATCTTTGTCGGTAGTGCTTCGTCATGGGCCAGAATCCTTGTATTTGATGAGCCGTCTCAGCCATTTGAATAATTGTGTATACATTCTCATCAAACTGTTTCAGGACTCCGGGCGATCTAAATTTGTGCTTGTCTGTGGTGAAATCGATCGCCCTAAATACTGCTTAAAAAGCGCCACTTTAAGAAGATTCTGGTTCTTTCCTTGAAAAACCCTTCTTTACGTGTAACTCTTGCTGGGAATTTGAATATACGAATCCGGCATTTCATTCTGCTGGTGAATCGCAAAGAAACGGCGCTCAATTTCTTTAAGAACTGCTGCATCATAATAAATCATGCCACAATCAACACAAATCTCTACAGGCGTGTTAGGAACTAGCAAGTATTTACCTTGATGGCTGTAAAGGTAATTGATTCTACGTTCCTCATAGCGGTTGCTACCGCAGGTATTGCATCGAATTTCTCGCATGGGTTTATCCTCATTATCCCGGATTTCGGATTCTCAATCGACCTAATTCCGCAGTGATAATAGCACCTGACTGGAGTTCTTGTCCGTGAAGTGCGATCGCCTGCAAGCAAACTTCTGCTTGCTGTCTCGCCGCTAGATTAACTAAACGGATAATCCCGCAGTGAGGTACGCCTCGGACTATTGCAAGTTCGCCAAAATCTTTGTCTAAGGTTACTAGAATACGACCCTCATTATATGCACGAGAAAGAATCTCTTCGTCGCCCGGATCTTCTGGCAAATCTCCCGTCCATATTGCATCATGTCCCGCGATTTCGAGTTGTTGGCGGGAGCCGCCCCAAACACAAGTATCCAAAAGAATTTTCATTTGCCAGCTTCGGCCAAGAGAGGTTCGATACGCTCGTGACTAACCAGTCGGTGAGCATAAACTAGACAAGCCTGAATATCTTCTCTTTCTAGCCAGGGATAGCCTTCTAGAATCGTTTCAGGAGTGTCGCCTGCAGCTAACATTCCTAGAATATGCTCAACTGCAAGACGGCGACCCCGAATAATGGGTTTTCCGTTAAATATCTTGGGATTTACTGTGATTCGTTCTAAGAGTTTTTGAGCATCCATAATTTGAGGCATAATTAGATAATCACTATTTTATCATATTTGATGATTTCCGCACCCCTTACCCTCTCAACAAGCAATCCGGTTTTAGCAGCCAAAGGATTAACTCGTCGTTTTGGTGGTTTAATTGCTGTAAACAACGTATCTTTTACAGTTGAACAACACGAAATCTTTGGATTAATCGGCCCTAACGGCGCGGGCAAAACCACTCTATTTAATCTAATGACTGGACTGATACCTGCTTCTAGCGGCAACCTGATTTATCAAAATGAAAATATTTCCCAATTGAAGCCTTATCAAATTGCTAATAAAGGTATTGCCAGAACTTTTCAAAATATCCGGTTGTTTGGGGAACTTTCTGCCCTAGAAAATGTCGCGATCGCCCGACACATCCACAGTCGATCGGGCAATCCAGTTTTATCGGTGCTGGCGGGGATTTTCGGCTTGCCAGCATCTAACGCAATGGAACGCAAAACCCAGCGTAAAGCCTTAGAATTGTTGGATTTAGTCGGATTGGGCGATCGCGCGAGCGAACAAGCCAAAAACTTGGCCTACGGCGACCAGAGGCGCTTAGAAATTGCCCGCGCTTTAGCCTTAGAACCGCAAATACTTTTGTTAGATGAACCTGCAGCAGGGATGAATCCCAGTGAAAAGCACAAATTAAGCGAATTTATCCGAGAAGTACGCCAACAATTCAATTTAACTGTAATATTGATCGAGCATCATGTACCGCTAGTTATGGGGTTGTGCGATCGAATTGCCGTCTTGCATTTCGGTCAGCTTATTGCTTTGGGAGAACCTGCTGTTGTGAGGAATGATCCGGCGGTGATTGAGGCTTATTTGGGAGATGAAACGTAGAACTTGTAAATGTTTCCCCGGCTCTGGCGGGGAAGCGACATCTACAGGCTCGGCCTCGTTTGGTAACAGGAAAAATCGAGGCCGAGCCTCTGGTTCTGCGTTACCAGACAGAGCGGGAGAACGAGTAAGATTAATAGTTATTGTTAAATGTATCTCCCAGCCCTATTAAGAGGACTTCAGCTATGAAGCCGGAGTTGAAACCTCTGGCGGACTCGCGAACTAACCGACTAGCGAACTGCGGGAAAAGAGAGAAAATTTTATCAACAATCAAGTCACACAAAATGCAACACAGCTCACCCAAAACCACCCAAAACATCCTCTTAGAACTCAAAAATGTTTCTGTAAGTTATGGGGGAATTCAAGCCATACAAAATATTAATCTCACGATTAATGCAGGCGAGGTTGTCAGTCTCATCGGTGCCAACGGTGCGGGCAAAAGTACCACACTCAGGGCTATTTCTAAAATAGTTAATATACAGCAGGGACAAATTATTTATAACGGGCGCGACATTAGCCGCCGTCAAGCTCACGAAGTTGTGAAACTGGGAATCGCCCACAGTCCAGAAGGGAGGCGCGTTTTGGCGCAGCAAACGGTGTTGAGTAACTTGGAATTGGGGGCCTATATTCGATCGGACTCGGCGGCTGTAAAAGCCGATTTAGAGCGCCAATTTGAGGTATTTCCGCGCCTAGCAGAAAGGCGCCGCCAGCTAGCAGGAACTCTCAGCGGCGGGGAACAGCAAATGCTGGCGATCGCCCGTGCTCTGATGTCGCGCCCGAAACTGCTATTATTAGACGAACCCAGTTTAGGCTTAGCACCCGCGATCGTCAAAGAAATTTTTGCAATTATTCAAAACCTCCGCTCTACAGGCGTTACAATTCTCTTAGTCGAACAAAACGCCA
Organism: Microcoleus sp. Pol7_B2; assembly: GCF_036701035.1. Classification (NCBI taxonomy): domain Bacteria; kingdom Bacillati; phylum Cyanobacteriota; class Cyanophyceae; order Oscillatoriales; family Microcoleaceae; genus Microcoleus; species Microcoleus sp. Pol7_B2. The sequence goes on from NZ_JAUBQB010000005.1 coordinate 84,875, forward strand.
GTTTAGCACTGCAAATTGCCGATCGGGGTTACGTGCTAGAAGCTGGTAATATTACTCTCACAGGTATTGGAGCGGATTTGCTAAACGACGAGCGAGTCAGGAGCGCATATTTAGGTTGACTTGGTTAATTTTTGGAATTTTGAGCGCTTTCTTTGAAGCCGTCAAAGACGTTTTTGGCAAACAAAACCTCAAAAAAAGTGACGAATATGTCGTCGCTTGGTCTTTCTCATTTTTTTCAGTCATCTTTTTGATTCCCTGGGTACTTTATACAGGAATTCCGGCATTAAACTCTCAATTTTGGCTCGCCCTCTTAATCGGAGGTAGCATCAACGCTGTCACAGCCCTCCTCTACATCAAAGCCATCAAAGTATCAGATTTATCCCTGACACTACCGATGGTAGCTTTGACACCTTTATTTATGTTGGTAACTTCACCGTTAATTGTCGGTGAATATCCCAAATTATTTGATTATATTGGCATTTTACTAATCGTAGCAGGCTCTTATTTATTAAATATCAAAGAGAAATCTAAAGGATATTTAGCCCCATTCAAAGCACTGCTGGATGAACCCGGGCCAAAATTGATGTTAATCGTTGCATTACTATGGAGTATTGCCGCAAATTGTGACAAAATAGGAGTTACCAATTCCTACCCTATTTTTTGGGTATTTTCTTTGTTTGGTACAATGAGTGTTTTGCTACTGCCAGTTTTATTGCACAAAACCCCAAATCCAGGGCGACAAATTCTCAAACAATTACCAATGCTGGCTGCTATGGGGTTTATCAATGCTACTGGAATAATTTTTCAAATGCAAGCTTTGACATTAACTTTCGTAGTGCGAGTGATCGCGATTAAGCGTACTAGCGTGTTAATGGGTGTATTGTTCGGTCATTTCATTTTTAAGGAAAAAGATATTCAAGAAAGATTACTAGGGGCCGGAATCATGATTTTGGGAGTTTTATTTATCAGTTTATAGGTTGAGGTTTCCCGGACTTTGACGCTCATTCTCCCCCCGAATGTAGGGGCGGTGCCCCGTGCCCGCCCTCTCTCGGTTCAGCGGGAATGTCCGGGTTGGGAAACACGCCCTAGCCTTTATTTATGTATAAGTCATGTTATAGTAAAGGCGATCGCACTTCCTCTCACTATTTATTAACATAAAAAAAATTAATGCACAAAATAGCCGCCACACCCGGAGGTTGGAACCCTCAAGCAGAAGGAGTAATTTTTATTCAGCAAACCCCAGCACCAATAGTATTTATTAGTGCTGCTGACACCGACATTCAAACTATCGCAGCCGCCGCATCCAAAATGCCGGCAAAATTTCCCAAAGTGCGGGCAGTAAACCTGCTTCAGTTGCAGCAACAACTAACAATTGATACTTATGCCGAGGAAGTTTTAGAACGCGCAGAGGTGATAATCTTAAGACTGTTAGGAGGGCGTTCTTATTGGTCTTACGGGTTAGAAATTCTGCGGGAAACTGTGCAGAAAACTAAGGCATCACTGATTGTAATGCCGGGAGAAGATAGTCCCGATCCAGATTTAATCAGCCATTCAAATGTATCGCTATCAGCAGTCAATAAACTGTGGCGCTACTTTACAGAAGGCGGAGTCCAAAACTTTGTTAATGCACTCCTATTTGCAGCCGATACTTGCCTGAAAACTGCTTACCATCCACCGCTACCTCAAACAGTTTCCCGCGTCGGAATTTACGATTGGAAAAAGCAAATTGAATCGTCCCCAACTTGCGGACACGGGGACATTACTTCTACATCTAAAGTCGGAATTTTATTTTATCGCGCTCATTATTTATCAGGAAACTTAGCACCAGTTGATGCACTTTGTCAAGCTCTAGCAGAGCGAAACTTAGTACCGATCCCCGTCTTTGTGTCTTCTCTGCGGGAACCAGATTTGCAAATAGAATTGCTGGAATATTTCCAGCCAAAAGAATCAGAACCAATTCAATTATTGCTCAACACCACAAGTTTTGCAGTCTCCGGTTTTAGCAGTCAAGAACCGGAACAAAACAGCTTAAAATCCTTAGACGTTCCCGTATTGCAAGCAATCTTCAGCGGTGGCGGTTTGGAACAGTGGGAAACGGAACTTCAGGGACTTTCGCCCCGGGATGTGGCGATGAATGTAGCATTGCCGGAAGTAGACGGAAAAATCATTACTAGGGCTGTTTCTTTTAAAGCGGTACAGACTTGGAACAGCGAATTAGAAACAGATGTAGTAGGCTATGCAGCAGCGGGCGATCGCATTCAATTTGTAGCAGATTTAACCGCGAATTGGGTGAAAATGAAACAAACCCCAGCCGCCAACAGACGCATCGCCATAATTCTGGCAAATTACCCCACTCGCAACGCCCGCTTAGCCAACGGTGTCGGCTTAGATACGCCCGCTAGCTGTGTCGAAATCCTCAAAGCTATGCAGGAAGCTGGGTATCAAATTGAAAACCTACCCGCTAGCGGCAACGAGTTAATTGAACTCCTGACTTCTGGTGTGACAAATGACCCGGAAGGACGCGAATTACGGCCTGTTCAGCAATCTTTGGATTTGGCAGAATATGAAGAATATTTTGCTACTTTGCCGCAGGAAGTGCAAGATGGGATCTGTAAAAGATGGGGGCTTCCGGGAAGCTATGCACAAGATTTTATAAGTAACAATACGTCTTTTCCGATTCCGGGGATTCAGTTCGGTAATGTATTTGTAGGAATTCAACCATCGCGGGGATACGAACTTGACCCCGCGTTAAATTATCACGCACCGGATTTAGAACCAACTCACAATTATCTAGCTTACTATTACTGGCTGCGAGAAAAGTTTGGAATTGACGCTATAATTCATGCCGGAAAACACGGCAATTTAGAATGGCTTCCCGGTAAAAGTATAGCATTGTCTAAAAAATGTTATCCAGAAGTAGCATTAGGCGCGATGCCGAATTTTTATCCCTTCATTGTCAACGATCCGGGGGAAGGTTCCCAAGCAAAAAGACGATCGCAAGCCGTGATAATCGACCACCTGACACCGCCGATGACTCGCGCCGAACTCTACGGGCCTTTGCAGCAGTTGGAAACCTTAATCGACGAATATTGCGAAGCCCAAAGTTTAGATCCGTCTCGATTGCCCATGATTCGCGATCGCATTCTCGCCCTCACCAACAAAGAAAACTTAGATAAAGACTTAGGAATACAACTAAATAAATCGGAATTTACAGAATTTATCACCCGCACAGACGGCTATCTTTGCGAACTCAAAGAATCCCAAATTCGCGACGGATTGCACATTTTCGGTCAGTGTCCCGAAGGTAGACAGTTGAGAGATTTGATAATTGCGATCGCCCGCCATCCCACCAACGGGCGATCGGGCTTAACCCGCGCCCTAGCAGAAGACTCAGGCTACGATTTCGACCCCTTAACCTGCGATCCAACCTCGATAATTCAGCACCGCACAGCAGGCCATTTAACAGCAGAACTCGAAGAAAAAGCCGCTGACTTAGTAGATAATTTAATCGAAAACATCCGCATTAATCCGCGTTCATCTGCGGTTATAAGTTCCCAAACAGGAGAAGCAACCAAACACGAATTAGACTGGATAAATAACTATCTTTTACCTTCACTGCTCCAAACAAACCAAGAAATTACCAACCTTTTGCGCGGACTAGATGGGCGGCACATACCAAGCGGCGCATCGGGCGCGCCCACTCGCGGCAGACCCGATGTATTGCCCACCGGTCGGAATTTTTACTCAGTAGATATCCGCGCCATTCCCACAGAAACTGCCTGGAGAGTTGGCAGAGTGGCCGCCGAAACTTTAATCGAAAGATACACCCAAGAAAACGGCGAATATCCGAAAACTTTGGGTTTGTCAGTGTGGGGAACATCCACCATGCGGACGGGGGGAGACGACATAGCCGAAGCCTTGGCGCTAATAGGAGTTCAACCAGTTTGGGATGGCCCTTCGCGCCGGGTTGTAGATTTTGAGATCTTGCCAGTTTCTGTTTTGGGACGGCCGCGCGTTGATGTTACTTTGCGAATTTCTGGCTTTTTCCGCGATGCTTTTTTTAATTTAATTGATTTGTTTGACAGTGCGGTAAAAGCTGTGGCAAATTTAGACGAATCGGCAGAAAACAACCCTTTAGCCGCACAAGTTAAGGAAGAGATTCAGTATTGGGAATCTACAGGTTTGAGTCAGGAAGAGGCCCAAGGGCGATCGCAATTTCGAGTCTTTGGCTCAAAACCGGGTGCTTACGGCGCAGGACTTCAAGGCATAATAGAAGCTCAAAACTGGACAAACGACAGCGATTTAGCAAAAGCTTACATTAATTGGAGCAGTTACGCCTATACCTCCTCTAGTTCCTCAAATTTGCCGGGAGATGTAGCAGGAGTTAAACAGAGTGAATGGGGATGTTCTGCACCCGAAGCATTTGAACAACGCCTCGGCCAAATGCAAATAGTTCTGCAAAACCAAGACAACCGCGAACACGACATCCTAGACTCCGACGATTATTATCAATTCCAAGGCGGAATGACTGCCGCAATTCGCAATTTGCAAGGCAAAAATCCTGAAACCTATTTCGGAGATAATTCGATTCCTGAAAATCCGAAAGTGCGGCAACTGCGGGAGGAAATTGCGCGGGTTTATCGCAGTAGGGCTGTGAATCCCAAATGGATAGAAGGTGCAATGCGGCACGGTTATAAAGGTGCTTTTGAAATTGCAGCAACTGTTGATTTTTTGTTTGCTTACGATGCTACGGCAAATTGTGTAGAGGATTTTATGTATGAAGGAATCGCAGAGGCTTACATTTTTGATGAGAAAGTGCAGACATTTATTCAAGAAAACAATCCTTGGGCACTGCGAGATATGGCGGAAAGATTGCTAGAAGCTCGTCAGCGGGGGTTGTGGCAGAGTGCGAACCAGGATACACTGGATAAATTGAGGTCGATCGCCCTGCAAGCCGAAGCAGTCATCGAATCCCATACTGGTTTTTAGTGTGAACGGAGAAATGATAGAATATAGTTAATATGCGAGGAATCCATGTTGCGCGATCTCACCATCCAAAATTATCGCTGTTTTAAAGATTTTCCTATCGACGAGCTAGCTAGGGTTAATCTGATAGTCGGTCAGAACAATAGCGGTAAAACTACTTTTTTGGAAGCCATTTATTTATTAGTTAATGAAGGAAACATTCAGTTTCTACTTGAGGTGCTAAAAAGCAGAGGTGAACTAACAGTCGATCCTTCTAGACAAAGAAATGGCGAAGTCGTTTCTCAGCGTCATTATCAGATTTTACATATTTTTTACGGTCATCAACTTAATAACTTCGATGGGGCTATTAATATCCGCTCTACAAAAGAGCATCCGCTCTCATTAAAAATTCAGCCTAATATTGTCCAGCAACTTGCACTTCCTGGATTCGAGGATTTAGTTTTAGGTGGAGATATATTCGGGGAGCTAGTTGTTTCATACGGAAAGTATAGCCCAATAAGAATTCCTATCCGTACTGATGGAACTATAGGCGATTCGCGTTACTTGCGGTTGGGCAACACATCTCAGTTAGTTTTTCCTATAGGGAGCAGCAATCAAAATTATTTTCTGACAACCACTAATATAAGCTTTGCGCGACTGTCTGTACTGTGGGATAGAATAACACTCACACCGAAAGAACAAAGTGTAGTAGAAGCATTGCAAATTCTGGAGCCGGATGTGGAACGGATTAGTTTCACCAGTCGCCAGACTTCTAATAGTGGTATTTTGCTTAAACTTCGGGGCCAGCCTCACCCAGTTCCTCTTGGCAGTATGGGAGATGGTATGCGACGAATTCTTAGTATAGCAATGGCAGCCGTATCATCAGAAAATGGTTTTTTGCTAGTCGATGAAATTGATACAGGTCTTTACTATAAAACCCAAACTGATATGTGGCGATTGATATTTGAAACAGCACAGCGATTGAACGTTCAAGTCTTTGCAACTACCCACAGTTGGGACTGCATAGCCGCATTTCAAGAAGCCTTAGAACAGTCAGAAGATAGTTCGGTTGGCAAATTATTTCGCTTGAGCCGACGCGGCGAGGATATTCGTGCAGTTGAATACACTCCCGATGCTTTGTCGGTTGCAATGCGCCAAAGTATCGAGGTGCGCTGATGCCAAAAGCACAAAAACCTCATCCACCCAAACCTCAACAGTTATTGGTAGAAGGTAAGAATGACCAACACGTAATCTGGGCTTTGTGCAAGCAATATCAACTGCTAGAAACATTTTCCGTCGTAGTACCGCAAGAAGAAGGTACAGAAGGAGTTGAAGCGCTGCTAAATGGCTTGCCAGAAAGATTGAAAGCAGAGAATTTACGCACGTTGGGAATTGTGGTAGATGCCGATCGCAATTTAAGTGGGCGGTGGCAATCTCTTAAAGATAAACTGAGTTCGATCGGCTATCGAGATATCCCCCAATCTCCCCCTCCCGAAGGCTGGGTTTGCACACCTTCAGATCCATACTTGCCTCGCGTCGGAGTTTGGTTGATGCCAAACAATCAACTTCCTGGAATGTTAGAAGATTTTGTCGCCTATCTTATCCCCCCTGGCGACACCCTGCATCCGAAAGCCGAAGCAATTTTACAAGAGATCGAACAAGCCGGACTTCACCGCTACACTTTAATTCATCATCCCAAAGCGCTAATCCACACTTGGCTGGCATGGCAGAAAACGCCTGCAATGCCGATGGGACAAGCAATAACAGCGCAGGTGCTTAGCTGCGATTCCCCGATCGCCTTAATTTTTATTGAATGGTTAAAACATCTGTTTGAGCTAACTGCTCGATCCGCTGGATAATTAGTAAGATCTAGTAATATTTCGCGATCGCTGAAAGCTTTATGATTCGCCGCTACATTGCTAGCATCAGCACCAGCATCTTAAAACGTACCTGTGCCGCAACCGCCTTGCTAGCCTTAACTTTGGGATGTTCGTCTACCAAGCCGCCCAACACCCCAGCGCCATCGGGTTCGCTCGAATCCGCAGTCTTAGCGCAGTCCCCAACGTCTCTGTTAGCTCGAAACCCCAACAAATCCAAAAAATCCGTCAGCGTTTCTTCATGCCCTCAAAACGATGGCTTCACCGACGCAGTTAAGTTTGCCACCCAAGCTTCTAATTTGGCTCAATCAGCCAATTCAAAACAAGACTGGGACGAAGTAGCCGGCCTGTGGGTGCAGGCCGTCGCCTGGATGCAAGCCGTTCCCGCCGGCAGTTCCAGACGGGCGTTTGCTGAGAAAAAAGTAATCGAGTACATGAGAAACCTGGTTTATTCGCAGCAGCAAGCGAGCGCAACCCGATCGCAAGCCAGTACAGTCAGCTTCAGCAGCGATTTGCTCAACGAACAACTAGAACTTTACCTATCCTACGTTGCTGCGGTCGGGCCGCCAGATGTTTTGATTGTCGGTAGTTCCCGCGCATTGCAGGGCGTCGATCCCAAACAGCTAAAACAATCTTTGGCCCAAAGGGGCAGTCCGAGCTTAAAAGTATTTAACTTTTCAGTCAACGGCGCAACTGCACAAGTAGTTGACTTTCAACTGCGGCGGCTTTTGAAGCCGGAGCATTTGCCTCAAATGATTGTCTGGGCGGATGGTGTGCGGGCATTTAACAGCGGCCGGGACGATCGCACTTTTAATTCGATCGTCGATTCTGAAGGCAGCCAACTTTTAGCAGCAGGCATTCGCCCCGAACTGCCGTCCGATGAACCCAACGAGATTCCCCAGTGTTACAGATTCCCGCAGCCCTGCGCTAACAACACTTTCCGCAAAGCATTGGCATCTGTCGATCAACCTTTCAGGGGCGGGCAAGATGCCCAACCCCTACTCCCCACACTCAAATTCCTGTCCCGTGGAACGGGCAAGATGCCCGTTGCTGAGAATGCTGCAAGATATGATTTAAAACCGATCGCAGCGAATGCAGCAACCCAAAAAGCACAATTGATTCCAGTCTCGCGACGCACAACAGTAGCCATCAGACAACTCAACCAATTGGCAGATTCGATCGACTCCAACGGATTCATGGCTATGTCGGGCAGGTACAATCCCAACACTTATTATCGAGAACGCGCTTACGTTTCAGGCCAGTACGATCGCGACTACGAAAACTTCAATCTCGGAGGCAAACAAGCAACAGCCTTTAATTCAGTTGTAGCATTTACCAAAGCTCGAAAAATTCCCCTTATTTTCGTCAATTTGCCCCTCACAGACGACTACTTAGACGGGACTCGCCTGTGGGCAGAACAGCAGTTTCGGCAGCGAATGCTGCAACTCTCGCGGCAAAAAGGCTTCGCTTTCCGCGACTTGTCGCAGCGGTGGCCGGGCCGTAACGACTATTTTGTTGACCCCAGCCACCTCAACCGCTTTGGGGCGATCGCAGTTTCTCGCATACTCGCGGCCGATTCCAGCATTATCTGGCCGCGGCCCAAATCCAGCCGCAGCGAGGGATAATACCATTTTCGATTTTCGATTTGCGATTAAAGAATTGGGAATGACAGATGATATCAAATCCGCCCTTCATCGGAATTATTCATCTCTGTTCCCTTCCTCTGTATCCTCTGCGTCCTCTGCGGTTTAATCATTCCGATCTAACCAGAATTGATATGAGATAAGGGTTTGCAGCTTGCCAAAAATTGGATTACTTTTTGGAATTGCTATAAACCAGAGGCAGAATCTCCGAGGGGAGATGCCCTGCGGCATCGGAATAATATTTTTCCGAGTACAGTGCGATCGTCCCGGTCGCGGCACTTCCGTCTAAAATCTCATCATCTAAAATCTAAAATCGATGTGCAGTGCGATCGTCCCGCTCGCGGCAATTCAGTCTAAAATCTAATCATCTAAAATCCAAAATCTAAAATCTAAAATCGATAGGTTGTGCAACTAAAACAAGTAATTATCGCCCACAAAGCCAGAGATACCCTCAGCCAGCGGTGGGCAGAACAGTGTGCCCGCCAATTAGAAAGTCGCGGGTGTCACGTTTTAATGGGGCCCAGCGGCCCGAAAGATAACCCGTATCCGGTGTTTTTAGCTTCTAGTAACAGCCCAATTGATTTAGCGGTAGTGCTGGGGGGCGACGGTACGGCCCTAGCTGCCGCGCGGAATTTGGCGGCTGACGGCATCCCGATTTTGGCAGCGAATGTGGGGGGACATCTGGGCTTTTTAACCGAGTCTTTTGAGGATTTCCAAAATACTGAGGAGATTTGGGACAGACTTTCGGAAGATAGGTATGCTGTGCAGAAGCGGATGATGTTGCAGGCAACAGTTTTTGAGGGAAACAGAAGCAATCTCGAACCCCAAAGCGATCGATTTTTGGCACTAAATGAAATGTGTGTCAAACCTGCTTCAGCCGATCGAATGCCGAGCTGTATTCTAGAAATGGAAGTTGACGGCGAAGTAGTCGATCAGTATCAAGGCGACGGTTTAATTGTGGCAACTCCCACCGGTTCGACTTGCTACACCGCATCTGCCAACGGGCCGATTATGCACTCGGGAATGGAGGCGATCGCAGTTACTCCGATTTGCCCTTTGAGTTTATCCAGTCGGGCGATCGTCCTCCCGCCTGGTTCAGTCGTCAGCATTTGGCCTTTAGCAGATTACGAACTCAGTACCAAACTCTGGACAGACGGCATTTTAGGTACTGCAATTTGGCCGGGACAGCGCGTAGACGTGCGGAGGGCAGACTGCGAAGCCCAGTTTATTATTTTGCGGGAAAACTATTCTTATTACAATACTTTGAGGGAAAAACTTCACTGGGCAGGAGCCAGAATTCGCTACAGCAACAATCACCGCAATTAATCCGAATCATCCACCATGAAACTGCCTTAACCCCTAGGACACGTAAGCGTGAAAAAACCTGTTAAATCACCAACAATCTAGATACAAAAACCGCCCTCAGCCAACCCATAATCTCTGTACTTTGTTAAGATCGCTCAATATCTTGACAAACAGCCTGATCCATGCAGATTTCCCAAAAATCAACCAGACCTTTCAACCCTCAAGATACATATCCCTGTCCCGTGTGCCGCACCGGTCAAATTTCTACCATGCCGATGATGGACGCCCTAGCTTGCAACTTCTGCCAGCACATTTATACCGCAAGCATTGAAAGACAATCGCTCCAAATGGCCGATCGCCAACCGCCCGTAACTTGGCACTGGAACGGCAAACAGTGGATAGGATCCCACCTCGAGGGCGTAGAATTCGGATGGCCCTACTTTGCAGCGGCTATTGGTCTAATTTTCCTTCCCACTACCTTGCTGGGACTTTCAGCTTACTATTTTCCCCCGGTTCCCGGCAGCCGCTTGTCGTGGCTGCCCGTAGCTTGGACAGGCTTAGCTTTTTTGTCGCATTTAGGCATTGTGCTGTGGTTGGTAGGTGAATTTTATCAATTCCCGGTGGTCACTTACTTCAGAGCTTGGGGGCGCAGGATAAGCCGGCGCTAGCTTAAATGCTCTCTAACAGCCGATCGTCCGAGGGCGGCCCACCGACATCGATCCAGGTAAAATTAGAGGCGATCGCAAAATTCAATTCCCAATCAGCACTGAAACAGCTATAATCGTTAGCTATTCTAAATAGTCAAAAGCAAACGCATTGCGATTTGTGAGGAGAGCGATGAACATACTTGGAATCTCGGCGTACTATCACGACAGCGCCGCAGCCTTAATTCGCGACGGAGAAATTATAGCAGCAGCGCAAGAAGAAAGATTTTCCCGCAAAAAGCATGACGCCAGATTCCCTAAGAATGCGATCGCTTATTGCTTGAAAGAAGCGCAAATAGATTTGCGGGAAGTCGATCACATAGTCTTTTACGACAAACCTTTAGTCAAATTCGAGCGCCTTCTCGAAACCTATTTAGCCTACGCACCCCAAGGTTTTCGCTCTTTCCTAGCCGCCATGCCGATATGGCTCAAAGAAAAGCTTTACCTCAAAACCATGCTCAAAAGAGATTTGGCAGCAATAGCAAACTGCAAAACGAATAAACTGCCATCTCTGCTATTTACCGAACACCACCAATCCCACGCAGCATCGGCATTTTTCCCCAGCCCCTTTCAAAAAGCAGCCGTTTTGTGCCTCGACGGCGTGGGCGAGTGGGCAACAACCTCGGTTTGGTTGGGAGACGGGAACCAACTTACACCTCAGTGGGAAATCGATTTTCCCCACTCCTTGGGTTTGCTTTATTCAGCTTTCACCTATTACACCGGCTTCAAAGTTAACTCTGGTGAATACAAACTCATGGGTTTAGCTCCTTATGGCGAACCCAAGTATGTAGACAAAATTCTCAACTATTTAATCGACCTCAAAGATGACGGAACTTTTCGTTTGAACATGGATTATTTCAACTATACAGTTGGCTTAACCATGACAAACAAGAAGTTTGACGAACTGTTTGAAGGGCCGCCGCGTCAAGCTGAAGGAAAATTGACTCAGCGAGAAATGGACATTGCAGCTTCCATTCAAGTTGTTACCGAAGAAGTTGTTTTGCGGCTGTGCAGAACAGTTAAAAAAGAATTGGATGTCGATTATCTTTGTATGGCCGGCGGCGTTGCTCTCAACTGTGTTGCTAACGGCAGACTCTTGCGGGAAGGTATTTTCAAAGATATTTGGATTCAGCCGGCGGCGGGAGATGCTGGCGGTGCTTTGGGCGCGGCTTTGGCGATTTGGTATCAGTATTGCGAACAAACTCGCACTGTGAGCGCCAACACGACAGCAAATAGTATAGAATCCCTCAAAATTGAACTTGTCACCACAAACTCAGCGGTTGAGGAGAGGACTGAAGTTCTCACTGCCAACCCAGCGGTGGCAACTGTGGCGAAGTCGGTTGCTCATTTAACTTGTCACGATCAAATGCGCGGCTCATATTTGGGCCCAAGGTTTACTGACGCAGAAATTCTCGAATACTTGGATGCTGTCAAAGCTAGCTATCACCGATTGGACGATGCCGAATTAATGCCGCAGTTGGCGGAAATTTTGGAACAGGGAAATGTGGTGGGATGGTTCCAAGGGCGGATGGAATTTGGGCCGCGGGCTCTGGGCGGTCGATCGATCATTGGCGATCCCCGCAGTGCTAAAATGCAGTCCGTGATGAACCTGAAAATTAAATATCGGGAATCATTTCGACCTTTTGCGCCGTCAATCTTAGCCGAGCGAGTTGCGGATTATTTCGAGATTGACCATTCTAGCCCTTATATGCTATTAGTAGCACCTGTCAAGTCCAGTCTCCGTATTCCGATGACTCCCGAACAAGAGCAGTTGTTTGGCATTGAAAAGCTCAACATTCCGCGCTCGGAGATTCCGGCTGTCACCCACGTAGATTACTCGGCTCGCATTCAAACTGTTCACAAAGAAACCAATCCTCGGTACTATGACTTGATCAGCCATTTTGAAGAGCGATCGGGCTGTTCTATTGTGGTAAATACTTCTTTCAACGTCCGAGGCGAACCCATTGTTTGCACTCCAGAGGATGCTTACCGCTGTTTCATGCGAACCGAAATGGACTATCTGGTTTTGGAAAATTACTTGCTTCCAAAGTCCGAACAAATTCCTTGGAAACAAGATGATGCTTGGAAAAATGAATTTGAACTAGATTAGTCATTAGTTATTAGTTATTAGTTGGAACGAATAACTAATAACTAATTCCCAATTCCCAATTCCCAATTCCCCATTTCTAATGAGCGACGAAATTAAAAAACTCGACAAAAAAGGCTTGCGCGATTTCGGGCTGCTAATTGGTGGCTTGATTGCAGTAATCTTCGGTTTAGCAGTACCTTTACTGCGGCGGCATTCTCTACCTTGGGTTCCCTGGGCCATCGGCGCCGTGCTAATCGTGCTAGGATTGGTTGCGCCGAAATCGCTGAATCCCGTTTATCACGCATGGATGCGGTTTGGACTTCTCCTCCACAAGATCCAAACGCCGCTCATCCTAGGGATAGTTTTTTACCTGATAGTTTGGCCGATGGGAGTAATCAAAAATATTTTCGGCGAAGATGCAATGCGGCGAAAACTAAATCCGAAAATGGATAGTTACCGCGTCCCAAGTAAAGCAAGAACAAAAGTTAGTATGGAGCGTCCTTTTTAAGTGTTTGAAGCAACTTTAGATTTTCTCAAAGATTTGTGGGCGTTTATGAAAGAACGCCAAAAGTATTGGATGTTGCCGTTAATTGTGACTTTAGTCTTTTTAGGAGCTTTGATTGTATTGAGTCAGGGTTCTGTGATTGCTCCATTTATTTACACGCTGTTTTGAAATAATGAGCAAGTTGAAAAATTTGGGTGTCAATTTGGGTTTGACACTCGGCGGTTTATTGATGGGGGTGGTAATTGGTGAAGTTGGGTTGCGAGTTGCTAGAGTTGAGGGCTATCAAAAAATAGGAGATTTCGTAGACTCGGCGCCAACTCGTTTCCACACTTCCGATCCGAATTTGGGCTGGAAGCTGAAACCGGGTGCGTCGGGGGAGTGGAATGGGGAAGGTGCGAGTTTTGTGCAGGTGAATAGCGAGGGTTTGCGCGATCGTGAACATACAAAAACAAAACCTCCAAATACTTTGCGCGTGGCGGTTTTGGGCGATTCTTTCACCGAAGCAATTCACGTACCTGTCGAACAAACTTTCTGGTCGAAATTGGAACGAAAGTTAGGCAACTGCGAAGCTGTTAAGGGACGCAAAAATGTTGAGGTCATGAATTTCGGGGTGCAGGGCTACGGTACTGCTCAACAATTGATAATGCTGCGAAAAAAAGTGTGGGATTACAGTCCTGATATTGTAATTCTTGCTTTTTTTATTGGCAATGATATAATTAACAACTCGCCGAAATTGGAATACGATCGCTACCGACCATTTTTTGCTTATGATGCTAGCGGTAAGTTAGTACCGGATATGTCTTTTCGCAATCTGACGCCGATCGACCGCAACGAAAGAGCAGTTTCATTTGTAGACAGGATGCCCAGTTCTATCGTCAACAATTCGCGCATTCTGCAGGTCATTAAAAAAGTAGACTTAGAGCGGAAAAAGCGGGAGTTATCGGGACACTTTACCACTTTAAGTACCCTGAACCTCAAGGAACCTCAGGATGCAGCTTGGCAAGAGGCTTGGAGGGTGACAGAGGGTTTGATTGTGACTATGCGGAATGAAGTCGTGCAGAAAAATGCTGATTTCTTGGTTGTGACGATCGGCGATCCGATGCAAGTTATACCGGATGCCGAGAGGCGAAAAAATTTTATGAGAAAGAACAACATTCAGGATTTGTTTTATCCCGATAGGCGGCTGGAAAAGTTGGGCGCGCGCGAGGGTTTTCGGGTACTGAATTTATCCGAACAGATCCAAGGTTACACTGAAAAATATCAAGTTTGCGCCCACGGTTTTGATAATTCTGTACCCTGTGGGGGTCACTGGAATGAACTCGGACACAGGCTGGCTAGTATCCTGATTAACCGAAATTTGTGCGAAAATTTGAAGCAGTCTCAAGTCCCCAAAAAACAACCGTAAGCAGTCAAATTTCATGAAAGATTCAACGGCGCTGAAAAAAAGCCAAAATATATTAATTATAATCGCAGTTAATTTGGCGATCGCCTTTATTTGTCTGGAAGCTTTATCGCTAGCTTTTTATTTTATAAACCAAAAGCAGTTTTTTTATACTAGAACTAAAGCCAAAGAAAAAGTAGTAGAAGATATTGAAAGGATCGGCATTAGACTTGATGAATCTATCGTAGAAAGACTGCACCCACTTTTTGGCTATGTACTCAAACAAGGTGCTTTCACTAATGAAAAATTAAAGTTAAAAGTTAATAAACACGGCTTTTTTTCTCTCTACGAATATCCGTTTATTAAAACAAATAAAAATCAAGTTATTATCGGAGTTTTTGGGGGTTCAGTTGCCAATAATTTTGCAGTTGATGAATACGTAGATCGCAGATTGTCTAACAAATTGAAGGCTTATCCAGAATTTGCAAACAAGGAAATTATTGTTTTAAATTTTGGGAATGGCGGCTACAAACAGCCCCAACAATTATTGGTTTTAAATTACTTTTTGGCCTTGGGTCAACAATTAGATTTAGTCATCAATATAGACGGTTTTAACGAAGTAGCACTGTCAAATTTAAACAACAAAGCCCAAGTAGAAATAGGAATGCCCAGCGTTCAGCACATACAGCCTCTGACGGGTTTAGCCAACAACAACTTGTCACCGGAAGCGATGAGTTCGATCGTTAAAATTAACGAAAACAAAAAACAATTGAAAGCAGGTATTGACAAATTGCAAAATTGTCAACTTGCTTTGTGTCACGCTGTCACCTCACTACAGGTGAAACAATTAGTCAACAATTACCAGCAAGCAGTTGTCAAGTACGATCGACAAATCAAACAATCCAACCCAGACACGGCAAATAGCGGTATAGTATACATTCCCAAAGCTGACTTTGTTTTGCAGGATGCCGCTGCTTTTGACAAAATGGCATCGATGTGGTATGAATCGTCGATCGGCATGAATCAAGTTTTATCAAGTAGAAAGATTAAGTATTTTCACTTTATCCAGCCCAACCAGTATTATCCCACTAAGCGAGTGTTTACCGCCAAGGAAAACGAAATCGCGATCGACCAGAAGAGTCCTTACATTGAAGGTGTGAAAAAAGGTTATCCAGTATTGTTGTCCAAAGTCGATGATTTGCAAAAAGCTGGGGTTAATGTGTTTAGCGCAGTGAATATTTTAGACAATACAAAAGAGACGGTTTACAAAGATGCCTGCTGCCACTATAATTCAGTCGGAGAGGAAGTATTGGCAAACTATGTTTCTAGTTCCATTATTAAAGTAGTAAGAGAGTCGAAATAGAGGTTTATGAAAGATTTAAAATCCATCAAAAAAGGACAAGAATTTATCAAGATTGCTTTTATTAATTTAGTGATGTTACTGTTTTTTCTGGAACTTGGCTCTTTGGCATGGTATTTTGTCAAGCACAAGCAATTTTTCTATACGAGAGAAAAAATGCAAGATAAGTCGGCTTTAGGAATTAATTTAGAAGGAGTGCGGCTGAATCAGTCTATTGTTGAAAGGTTTCATCCTTTTTTGGGATTTATCCAACAACCTGGCCCCGATTTTCGCCCTGGTTTTAAGGTTAACAACTACGGATTTATCTCTCCTTACGATTACCCTTTGAAGAAAACCAAGAAAAATCAATTTATTATCGGAGTTTTTGGCGGTTCTGTGGCTTCTAATTATGGAGTATTTGAAGTTCAAAACAAAATTTTATCTCAATACCTTAAGCAGATTCCGGGTTGGAAGGATAAAGAATTTGTAATTTTGTCTTTTGCTACCGGAGGCTACAAACAACCCCAGCAATTATTAATTCTAAACTATTTTTTGGCTTTAGGGCAAGAACTAGATCTGGTCGTCAATATAGATGGTTTTAATGAAGTAGCACTTTCTAACTTAAACAATAAAAATCAAGTCGATTTGGCGATGCCAAGCATTCAGCATATTTTGCCGCTGACTAACTTGGCGAATAATAGCCTTTCTACAAAAGCGATGAAAGCAACTATCAGAATCCAAGAAAATAAAGCTAGGATTAATCAGGGTTTGGAACGTTTGCAAAACTGTTCTTTCGCTGCCTGCGATGCTTTGACTTCTGTTTACGTTCAAAATCTAGTTAATAACTATAAAACCGATGTTATTAAGTTTGAAAAAGAACGGACCAAACAAAAAAAAGATGACAGTGGAAGCGTTATTTATATCAATACTAATAAGTCGGTTTTACAGGATTCAGTAGCTTTTCAAGAAATGGCACTAAATTGGGCAAAAAGTTCAATTTTTATGCACAAAGTTCTGTCTGCTAGTAAGGTGCCTTATTTTCATGTTCTTCAGCCTAATCAATACTATCAGACGAAAAGAGTGTTTGGTGAAGCCGAAAAGCAGATTGCTTTTAACAAAGATACTCCTTATGCTAAAGCTGTGGAAATTGGATATCCGGCTCTTTTCAAAAAGTTTCCTAATTTGGAAAAAAATAATATCAATTTAGTGAATGCTGTTAATGTTTTTGACAAGACTAAAGAGGCTGTTTATGTAGATAGCTGCTGCCACTACAATCAAGCTGGAGAGGTAGTTTTTAGCAATTATGTGGGCCGTTCTATTCTGGAATCTTTGCGGAAAGATGAGGCTAGAAGCAAAAAGAAGTAGGTTTGAAATATCCGCTGAAGGGTTGATGTAGGGTGCGCCTAGCGCACCTTACCGCTGAGTTTAAATTTTAGATTTTTGGTTGGGTTTTAGATCGATCGCCCGCTGAGTCGATCGGCATTACCAATATCTTATCAACTCGGTTCCCGTCCATATCCACTACTTCCACGCGCAAACCGTTCCACTCAAAATGCTCGGCTGCTGTGGGAATTTTGCCCAAATTGGTAATTACAAAACCGCCCATTGTGTGGTAACTTCCTTTGTGTTCTGCTGACAATTCTTCGATTCCAAACAGCTCAAAAAAATCTTCGACTGCTAGCATTCCGTCTAACAGCCAAGAACCATCTTCGCGCTGCACAGCTTCCGGTTCGTCAGCATCTTCTATTGAAGGAAAATCACCAACAAGTTCGACTAAAATGTCGTTGACTGTAACCAATCCTTGAATGACGCCGTATTCGTCTACTACCAAGGCAATTTGATTGCTAGATTGTTTGAAAAGTTCTAATACTTTTAAACCCCGCGTGCTTTCCGGTACAAATAACGGTCGTCGTAAAGAAGCGCTTAAATCTAGGGGTTGACCAGTTAAAGTCCGAGACAGCATATCAGTAACGTGTACTAAACCGACAACGTTGTCGAGCCCTCCCTGACACACGGGAAACCGAGAGTGACCACTGCCGAGCATTTTTTGGCGATTTTCTTCCACGGAGTCGTCGAGGTCGAGCCAGGTAAGATCGGGACGCGGGGTCATTAAGGCGCTGACTCGCCGATCGCCCAAACGAAAGACTCTTTCTACCATGTCTTGTTCGGCTTCTTCAAAGGTTCCGGCTTCGGTTCCTTGCTCGATCAAAACTTTAATTTCCTCTTCTGTAACTTGCGGTTCTGTCGAGGGCGATATCCTCATCAGTCGCATCACTAAGTCAGTCGAATGACTTAACAAATAAACCGCAGGAGCGCCAATTTTTGAGAGCATTCGCATGGGAATTGCTACGCTTGAGGCGATCGGCTCTGGGTTGTTGAGTGCCAGCCGCTTCGGCACGAGTTCGCCGATAATTAAGGTCAGATAAGTGATGGTTAAAACTGCTACTACTGAGGCGATCGTCTGAGAATAGGGCGCGAGGGCAGGAATCAGCCGCAACAAAGGCTCTACTCTTCTAGAAATCGTCGTTTCTCCGAAAGCGCCCGACAGAATGGCCAGCATCGTAATCCCGATTTGAACTGTCGGCAAGAACTGATTGGGGGCATTAGCCAGATCCAAGGCTACGCGGGCATTGGCTGAACCTTGGTTGGCCATCTGTTGCAGTCTCACCTTCCGTACAGAGATGATGGCCATCTCTGACATCACAAACAAGCCATTGAGGAAAATTAGCAGGAGAACAATCAGAATATCGGTACTTGGGGACATTTCTAAAATTTTCGGTAGTAACGGCGAAGCGCTCTGCCCGGTTAAAGGAGAGGTCTGGAAGCTGCTAATCTCGATCGCAAAATCGAAATTTTTTCTAAACCTGTCACTAGATTAACGGAACTGGCTCAATCGCGATCGCAGGATCGACATATTAAAGCAGAAATCTATCTCCAGTTAAGTTCCCAGGCGTCAACAGCAGAGCGGCACAATCATGGATGTTTGTCGTACAATCTCCTTAACAGGCAAAGGGAAAGAGCCTTCGCCGATCAGGGATTAAAATTAAAAGCGCATGACTTTCTCTTCAATAATTCGTACCCTGGGGCGATCGCCCCTAGCCACAGAACTCCTCAACAAGCTCAAGCGCCATCGCTACGTGCAACTCAACGGCGTAGCCCGTTTGCCTAAAGGTTTAGTAGCTTCCGCCCTCGCACAGCAAGAAGGGCGGAGTTTACTGGTAGTGACGGCAACTCTAGAAGAAGCCGGTCGTTGGGTGGCAGGGCTGGAGGCTATGGGCTGGCAAACCGTACATTTTTACCCGACTTCGGAGGCTTCGCCCTACGAGCTATCTTACTCCGACGAGAATGAAATGACGTGGGGGCAAATGCAGGTGCTGGCGGATTTGGTGGATAAGGAAGAAAAAACCGCCAATCAGTCGAAGCCAATCGCGATTGTAGCTACCGAAAGAGCTCTCCAGTCTCACTTGCCGCCGCCTGATGCTTTTGAACCCTACTGTCTGACGCTGAAGCGAGGTGCGGTTCAAGACTCGAAGATACTTGACCGCCAACTGGTGTCGATGGGGTACGATCGGGTGGCTCTGGTGGAAATGGAGGGTCAATGGAGCCGTCGGGGTGATATTGTCGATGTATTTCCGGTGGCGGCTGAGTTGCCGGTGCGGCTGGAGTGGTTTGGGGATGATTTGGAGCAAATTCGGGAGTTCGATCCGTCTTCCCAGCGATCGCTCGATAAGGTCGATCGCTTAGTTTTAACTCCTACTAATTTTAACACAATTATTAAAGCAGTTTTATCGGAAAAAAAGCTTGACGCAATAAACCACATAGGCTCTTTTGATCCCGAAAATGAAGCGGAAAATGAAGCGGAAAAATTTGTCCGCAGGCTGTTGGGTTTAGCGTTCGAGCAACCTGCATCTTTGTTGGATTATTTGACTGAAAATACTTTAGTTGTTATTGACGAACCGCAAGGGTGCGAAGCTCACAGCGACCGCTGGTTTGAGAATGCCCAGGAACAGTGGAATAGTTGCAATCGGGAATCGGAAGTTGCTGGTGAGGTTACAGAAAAATTGCCAATTGCTAATTTGAAAGTTCCGAAAATTCACCGCACTTTTGCTGAATCTATGGCAGAGGTCGCAGCTTTCGAGAGGCTAGAACTTTCTGAATTGTCCGAAGATTCTACGGCTAAAAAATTTCAAAGCTCTGCAGAGGGCGACCAGCTACCATCTGCGATTAATTTGGCTTCTCGGCCTGTGCCGGTGATGCCTCACCAATTTGCGAAGCTGTCTCAAATGCTCAGGGAAGAGCGCGATCGGGGTTTTACCATTTTTCTGGTTTCTGCTCAACCGAGCCGATCGGTTTCTCTGCTGTCGGAACACGACTGTCCGGCTCAGTTTGTGGTGAATCCGCGCGATTTTTTGGCGATCGATAAGTTGCAATTGCAGCACGTTCCGGTAGCTTTGAAGTACAGCGGGCTGGCAGAATTGGAAGGTTTTATTCTGCCGACTTTTCGGATTGTTTTAATTACCGATCGGGAATTTTACGGTCAGCATTCTCTTGCTACTTTTAGCTACGTCCGCAAGCGCCGCCGTGCTGCTTCTAAGCAAGTAGACCCGAATAAATTAAGCCCTGGTGATTATGTGGTTCACCGCCAGCACGGAGTGGGTAAATTTCTCAAGTTGGAACGTTTGACGATCGATCGGGAAACTCGCGAATATTTGCTGATTCAATACGCTGACGGTACTCTGAGAGTGGCGGCAGATCAGTTGGGGGCTTTGTCGAGGTTTCGGACTGTAGGCGATAAAGTACCGGATCTCAACAAGCTGACAGGCCAAACTTGGGAAAAAACTAAAACAAAGGTTCGCAAAGCTGTTAAGAAATTAGCGGTAGATTTGCTGAATCTTTATGCTAAAAGAGCTAAACAAACAGGTTACGCTTTTCCTCCTGATATGCCTTGGCAACAAGAATTAGAGGATTCTTTTCCTTACCAGCCAACGCCGGATCAGTTGAAGGCAACTCAGGATGTGAAACGCGACATGGAGGGCGATCGACCGATGGATCGCTTGGTCTGCGGCGATGTCGGTTTTGGTAAGACAGAAGTTGCTCTGAGAGCAATTTTTAAGGCGGTCACGGCGGGCAAGCAGGTGGCTTTGCTCGCGCCGACGACGATTTTGACCCAACAGCACTATCACACGCTCTCAGAGCGTTTTTCCCCTTATCCGATCGAAGTTGGTTTGCTCAATCGCTTTCGCACTGAAACCGAGCGCCGGGAGATTCATAAGCGTTTGGCGACTGGGGAATTAGATGTGATTGTCGGTACTCAAGCTGTTTTGAGCAAGGCGATTAAATTTCGGGATTTGGGCTTGTTGGTGGTCGATGAAGAACAGCGGTTTGGAGTTAAGCAAAAGGAAGCAATTAAATCTCTCAAAACAGAGGTAGATGTTCTGACTTTGACAGCAACGCCGATTCCCCGGACTTTGTATATGTCGCTGTCGGGGATTCGCGAGATGAGTTTGATTTCGACTCCGCCTCCCAGCAGGCGCCCGATTCAGACGCATTTGGCTCCCTATAACCCGGAAGTGGTGCGATCGGCAATTCGTCAAGAATTGGACAGGGGCGGTCAGGTTTTTTACGTGGTGCCGCGGATTGATGGGATTGATGAGTTGGCCGCTCAGTTGCAGGAGATGGTTCCGCCTGCCAGAATTGCGATCGCCCACGGTCAAATGGAGGCTTCGGAACTAGAATCAATCATGCTGACTTTCAGCGCGGCGGAGTTTGATATTTTGGTGTGCACGACGATTATTGAGTCGGGTTTGGATATTCCGCGAGTCAATACCATTTTAATTGAAGACGCGCAGAAGTTTGGTTTGGGTCAGCTTTACCAGTTGCGGGGACGGGTGGGACGCGCGGGGATTCAAGCTCATGCTTGGCTGTTTTATCCGAAGCAGAACAAGCTGTCTGATGCTGCAAGGCAGAGGCTGCGGGCAATTCAAGAGTTCGCGCAGTTGGGTTCAGGCTATCAGTTGGCTGTCCGAGATATGGAAATTCGCGGTTCGGGTGATGTTTTGGGTACTGAACAATCTGGTCAAATGGAGGCGATCGGTTTTGATTTGTATGCGGAAATGTTAGAGGAGGCTATTCGGGAAATTAAGGGTCAGGAAATTCCGAAAGTTGAGGACGCGCAAATCGACCTCACTTTGACGGCGTTTATTCCTGCCGATTACATCGCAGATTTGGATCAAAAGATGAGCGCTTACCGGTCTGTGGCTTCTGCTAATACCCCTGAAGAATTACAGCAGATTCAGGCTGATTGGTGCGATCGTTACGGGCCAATTCCTCTTCCAGCCCAGCAACTTATCCGTGTGGTCGAACTCAAACAAATTGCTAAAAAAATCGGTTTTTCTCGGATTAAACCGGAGAATAAGCAGAACATTGTTTTGGAAACGGCGATGGAAGAGCCTGCTTGGAATTTGCTCAAGGGTAATTTGCCGGAACATTTGCGCTCTCGTTTTGTCTACAGCAAGGGGAAGGTTACTATTCGAGGTATGGCGGTTTTGACGGCCCAAAAGCAATTGGATAATTTGATTGATTGGCTGGGTAAAATGCAGGGCGCTTTGCCGGAAGCAAATGTTTGATTTTAATATATAATCCCCAAATCTCGCGCACCGCCGAAACCACAGAATAATACCGATGGAACCATAAAAAATATTACTGCTGTTTTCATGATGGTTTTAGCGACAGAAAGGATTAAAATCGTGAAAAAGTTAGTGAGTATTTTTTTGGCGATCTCGCTAGTGCAAGGAGTCCCAATGGCGGTTCAATCTCAACAAATAATTGACCCGATCGATCGGGTTGTGAGTGCAGGATTGATGAATAAAGATGCTAGTGGTAATTTTAATGCTGAGGGCCTTGTAAGTCGCGCCGATTTGGCGATGATTTTAGTGAAAACTTTTGGTTTGGAACGGCGGAAAACTGCTCAGAAACCGGATAGGGAAGTGCCGGACGTACCGAAGAGTTACTGGGCTTACAGTGCGGTTCAAACTGCTTTGAAAACGGGAACGATGAGTGGATATCGCGACGGAATGTTTTTCCCAAATCAAAGGGTGACTCGCGCTGAAGCTTTGGCGATTTTTGCTCAAGCTTACGGGGTTTTTCAGTTTCCCGATCCCAGCATTTCCGAGATTTTAGCTAAGTATCCAGATGCAGGCGAAATTCCTAGTTGGGCTAGAAAGTCTATAGCTACTGCACTTTATGAAGGGTTTGTTAATGTTGATATCGCAACTAATAAGATTAATCCTTTGAAACCGATGACTCGTGGGGATATCGCTTACGCTTTGAGCAAGTATTTGGAGCGGCAGGTAAGACCGAGTTCTTTGCCTGTCCCGGACGAGGAGCCTCCTAATCGCGGCGTGGGAAGGTGATAGTTTTGAGTTGTGATTTGAGTTGTGAGTTAAAAAGTCGATCGCCCGCCATGCAAAATCCCGGAGATTTGGTGACTGTAAAAGCAGCCATCAAACCCCCAGGATTTAAGTTTTTCCTCTTAAACGAGGCTCAATTTATTGCCAATGCGTGTTGGCTCAATCAGCAGTAGCCAATTCGGTACTGGCGCCACCGCGCTTCCGCGTCAGGGTATTGAAAAGCATCTGACCGACAGCTTTAATCAAATTGCCTTCTAACTCCATGAACATCTTCATGTTCATGCCAAAAGCTGCATTAGCTTCGTCAACAATTCGCTCTGCTGTGGCTTCGTCAATCGGCAGTTCATTCATTGCCTGACGGTAGTTAGCTTTGAATTCTTTTTCATCAGGAATATCCTGGAATTCATAGAAAGCAGTGCCTTCTCCCTCGGAAAGATTCATCCCGCGCTGGGCAATTCCCTTCAGGATTTGTCCGCCAGATAAATCGCCAAGGTAGCGAGTGTAAGAGTGAGCTACTAACAGTTCCGGTGCGGTCGCCGAAATTTCGTGAATGCGCTGCACATAAGCTTTAGCTGCGGCTGACGGAGCTACTTGTTCGCGCCAATTCGCACCGTAGTAGTAAAATAAATCTTGCTCTAAGCTTTGTTTGCGATTCAACTCAGAAAAGTAAATTTTTGAAACAACCGGATGCTGCTTTTGGCGTTCCATTTCCTCTTCGATTGCCGAGTAGACAAAGTAGAGGTTTCCTACTAACTTCCGGTAAGAAGTTTTTTCTACAACGCCTTTTAAAAAACACTTGACAAAACCGACGTTTTCTGCCATTGTGTGGGACTTTTTGGTTCCCTCACGCAATTTGGTCGCTAAATTGATGCTCATGCTATACTGTCCAACCTTCTATTTTTGTGGTAGCTGATGGATGCGCCAAAAATCTAAAATTTACCTAAGCATTTACCTTAGATCGATTTGATGAGAGATTGTATTAATTTTTATAACAAAATCTACCTACCTCAAACAGCAGAAACCCTTGTGCCTCGGAAGGCACAAGGGTTCAAACTGCTGAAAAAGTTTAGTCGTTAGTCGTTCCTCATCGACAGTTAGCTAATGATTAATTTAGATGTCCAAGTCGAGGAGGTTGAGTTTGGGGCCGTAGGTTTCAATGAATTCGCGGCGGGGGGCGACACGATCGCCCATTAAGATCGTAAAGATGCGATCGGCCTCAGCAGCGTCTTCAATCTCCACCCGTTTCAGCGTCCGAGTTTCTGGGTTCATCGTCGTATCCCACAACTGTGTCGGCATCATTTCACCCAAACCTTTGAACCGTTGAATGGTGTAATTAGCATTCGCCGGAAATTCATTGCGGATGAGATTGTTCATTTCGCGATCGCTGTAACAGTAGTAATGATTGCGTCCCCGTTCCACTTTATAGAGAGGAGGACAAGCAATATAGATGTAACCTTGGTCTACAAGTGCGCGCTGATAGCGGTAGAAGAAAGTCAGCAACAGCGTGCGGATGTGAGCACCATCTACGTCAGCGTCAGTCATAATTACGATGTGGTGATACCGCAATTGACCCGGATCGAATTCTTCGCCTTTGATGCCCAAACCTAGGGCTGTAATTAACGATTGAATTTCGTTATTTTTGTAGATTTTGGCGTCGTCGGTTTTCTCAATATTGAGAATTTTACCGCGCAAAGGCAGGATTGCTTGGAATTGGCGATCGCGCCCTTGTTTTGCCGAGCCGCCTGCAGAATCCCCTTCCACCAGGTATATCTCAGACAGGGCAGGGTCTCTGGAACTACAGTCCGCTAATTTTCCAGGCAAAGGAGACGATTCTAAGACAGATTTTCGGCGCACTAAATCGCGGGCACGGCGGGCGGCTTCAGCGGCCTTAAATGCCTGAATTGCTTTTTCCAAAATAGCGTCAGCTACTTGGGGGCGAAACTCCAAATATTCTGTTAATACTTCGCCTACCAAGGAATCAACAATTCCCCGAACTTCTGTATTTCCCAACTTAGTTTTAGTTTGACCTTCAAATTCCGGGTCTGGGACTTTGACCGAAATTACTGCTGTCAAACCTTCGCGCACGTTTTCGCCGGCGAGGTTGGGCTCATTTTCTTTAATTTTGTTGCGCTTGCGGGCGATCGAATTCATCGTCCGCGTCAAAACAGCCTTCAAACCTTCTAAGTGCGTGCCACCGTCGATCGTCCGAATGTTGTTAGCAAAACCTAGAACGTTGTCACTAAAAGCATCAACGCACCACTGCAAAGCCACTTCTATCTGCACGTTGTTGCGTTCTCCTTGCACGTAGATCACTTCTTCGTGCAGAGGCTGCTTTTCGCGGTTCATGTAGGCGATATATTCCTTGATTCCGCCCTCATAACAGTATGTTTCGATGCGAGGTTCGCTACTTTTAAGCAGTTCCAAACGGTGGTCGCTAAACGTAATTCTCACGCCCGCATTCAAGTAGCCCAATTCTCGCAAGCGCCCGGCGAGTATAGTGTAATCAAATTCAATGCCAGTGCTAAATATTTGAGTATCTGGCAAGAAAGAAACTGAAGTGCCGGTGCGAGTACCTTTGTTGGGCTTGGCAGTAAGTTCAGTAACTGGATTGCCTCTTTCGTAGCGCTGTAAATGTTCTTTTTGGTCGCGCCAAACTGTCACTTCTACCCACTCGGACAGCGCGTTAACAACAGAAATACCTACACCGTGCAATCCTCCAGAAACCTTGTAGCCACCACCGCCAAATTTACCCCCGGCGTGAAGTACAGTCATTACTGTTTCTATTCCTGATTTGCCAGTCTTGGCAACGATGCCGGTGGGAATGCCCCGGCCGTCGTCTGTCACGGTAACGGAACCGTCGGCGTTGATGTCAATCTCGATGTGAGTGCAGTGGCCAGCCAGCGCCTCATCTATGGAATTGTCCACAACCTCGTAAACTAGATGGTGGAGTCCTCGCGGCCCGGTGGTACCGATGTACATCCCCGGTCGTTTACGGACTGCTTCGAGACCTTCGAGAACTTGAATCTGGTCGGCGCTGTAGCTGCTGGTCATACAAAAATAGCTCCAATAATGAGGCCTAAAGCCCCGAAAGCTTCTAAAATGGGAAAACTCCTAAAATTATAGCACAAAACCGTTAAAGGCGATGCTAGGGCTTTCTGAAGGGAAATTTATTGGGGGGACGGAGGGGAATAGTTTTGAGATTGCTGGAGGAGTGCCCTGGTTGATCGCCGTGAATCAGTGTAGGGAGAGAGGGGAAAGCATGGAGAGGAGAGGATTTGAGAGTTTTTATAGGGAAATGTGCGACACCTTATGCCTAAATTAATTACGATTTGCGGGGCGACGGCGACGGGGAAGTCGGGAGTGGCTTTGGCTTTGGCTTCGCGACTGCAATCCTCGATCCTGAGTGCGGACTCGCGTCAAGTGTACCGCGAATTTGACATCGGAACCGCAAAACCGACGGCGGTCGATCGCACTTCTGTACCGCATCACTTAATTGACATCTGCGAGCCGACAGAAACTCTGACACTAGCAGATTACCAGCAACAAGCTCAAAATTTAATTGCTGATGTCGATTTTCCCCTGTCTCCCCCCCTGTTGTTGGTGGGAGGGACGGGCTTATATATTAAATCGATTGTCAGGGGTTTAAAAATTCCGAGGGTAGCACCGATGCCCGAATTACGATCGCAACTTGCAGAACTCGGACAATCTCTATGTTACGCGATGTTGCAGCAGGTCGATCGCTCTGCGGCTGAGAAAATTCACCTTAATGACTCAGTAAGAACTTTAAGGGCACTGGAAGTATTTTATGCGACCGGTCGCCCTATTTCCGATCAGCAGGGCGAAAATCCTCCCAATTATCCTATTTTACAAATTGGGTTGGATTGCGCGATCGATGTTTTGGTCGAGCGGATCAAACAGCGCACCGAACAAATGCTAGAACGCGGTTGGATTGTTGAAGTAGAATATTTGTGTAAAAAATACGGCTGCGACTTACCACTGTTGAACACGCTGGGCTATCAGGAAATCAAACAATATTTGGCTGGCGACATTAAGCTTGAAGAAGCCAAAGAATTAACAATTTTACACACGCGGCAATTTGCGAAGAGACAGCGGACTTGGTTTCGAGCGTATCCTGAAATTGAATGGTTTGATGTTAGCACGCCAGATTTGCTAGAAAGAGTTTGGCAGAGAGTTGAAGAGTTTGAGGGACGCAGATCAAGACTGATGTAATTTCAATTTTTCCTTCGCAGGCTCTGCCTGGGAATGCCTGAATCCGAGGCTCTGCCTCGCAGAAATAGGGAAGCCTAGCCTCCGGTTCTGCGTTCCTAGGCAGAGCCTATCAACGAGGGGAAATCCGTCAATTAACTGTACAAACCCGCCACATATTCGCCGTAACCGTTATAGGGCAAAGTTGGGCGAGTTTCCCACGACCAACTGTTACCGGGACCGACTATCCGTTCACTGGCCTGCGACCATCTGGGGTGCGGCTTGTCGGGTTCGACATTTGCTTCAAAAGCGTATTCGTTGGGGCCAATTGTATTCCAAAAAGTGGCGGGCTGTTGTTCGAGAAATTCAATTTTTACTATCGACTTTGCGCCCTTAAAACCGTATTTCCAAGGAATCACTTGCCGCAGCGGCGCACCATTTTGCTTAGGTAGCCTTCGGCCATACAAGCCTGTGGCAAAAAATGCTAAATCGTTCGCCATTTCTTCAATTCGCAGACCTTCGGTATAAGGCCAAGGATAAAATTGCGACATCAAACCGGGACCGGGAGTAATTTTGGGGTCGTAAAATGAGGTGAAGCGAACGAATTTAGCCTTCGATTGCGGTTCGACATCAGCCATCAGTAATTTCATGGGAAATCCGACCCAAGGAACTACCATCGCCCACGCTTCTACGCAGCGAAATCGATAAACTCGTTCTTCGATAGGAAATTTTTTGTAGAGGTCGTCGATATCATAAGTGCGGGGATTTTTTACTAAACCGCTTACTTCTACTTTCCAGTTTTCTGTTGGCAAAGCTTGAGCGGCTTGCCAAATAGATTTTGTGCCGCCGTATTCGTAAAAATTGTTGTATTTTGTAGCTAAGCCTTCGTCGGTAATTGCTCGATCGACTTTTGCAAAGGCGGGATTCCGGCTCAATTCCGAATAGGCTTGGGTTGAGCTTTGATCCAGAGCAGTTTTTGAGCTAGCATTGCTTTGGCAGCCGGTCAGCGGCAGCAGCGAAGCAGTCACGCCGGCGCCAATTAAATTTGTCATGAAGCGGCGGCGGTTGATAAAGGCTGTTTCTGAGGTAATTTGTGGGTTGAGAATTTCCCAAGATTGGGGTACGCGAATTAAGGGCATAAGTAATAGTTAAAAGTTAGTAGTTAGTTGGGAAAATTTTGCCTAATTTTTAATCGGTTAGTCGATTTGAGGTGGGAAATGGGAAATTTTAGATTCACTCCATAGAACAAAGAATCGCCGATATTTGGCAAGGCCTCGCGATTGCTTAGGTGCGATCGCACTGAAAGTATTCGCAATGACAGTATAACGTAATTCGGTAACAGCAAATCCCGCCGATCGCTCGAATGAGCTCGGTACGATCAACCTATTAAACCTCCCTCGCAGGAAAGTCAGCAATAATTTACGCGCGATCGACGGCAGCAATTGTGGCGAAAATCTGGGAAACAATTATGATCAAGCAAAGATTCCAATTATTTAATTTGTCCACAGGAAGCGGCACGCACCGCCCCGCTTTCCTCCCCCACCAGCAATAATGTCGGACGGGGGTCTCCAGCGGAAAGACAAATGAGTTACTGTACCAATCCCCATTGCCAGAATCCCCAAAATCTTGATCGCGCGACAATCTGCAAAAGTTGCGAGTCGAACTTGTTGCTAAAAGGCCGCTACCGAGTCTTTCACACCCTCGGTCAAAGTCTCACTTGCCGCACCTTCTTAGCAGTCGATGAAGACCAACCTTCGCAACCCCGCTGCGTCATTCAACAGTTCTGCGCGCCCGCGACCGTCGCCGACGGTCGCACACAGCAAAACCGGACATTTCGTGGCTCAGCCTCAGTTCTCGACGAGTTGGGGAAACATCCGCAAATACCGAAATTGCTGGCATCTTTTGAACTCGAAGGCTGCCAGTATTTAGTGCAAGAATACATCGAAGGCCGTAATTTAGCCGATCGGCTTTCAGAAAAAGGTGTTGTTAAAGAAATTCAAATTTGGTATCTGCTGAGCGAATTGTTGCCAGTCCTGCAATTTGTTCACGAACATCAACTGATTCACCGAGATATCAAACCGTCGAATATTATTCACCGCAAAACTCCCCAAGCATCCCCAGCTTTGGCAGGGAAAGAGGATTTACATTCCGTGGCCCAAGAAAGTGCCTCTGGGCTAGTTTTAGTCGATTTCGGCGCGGCAATTCCGGCTAATAGCGGGCCTCTCAAAACAGAAACGGTCACAGGTTCTGCGGAATACGCGGCCCCGGAACAAATTAAAGGTCAAGCGATTAAGAGCAGCGACATCTACAGTTTGGGCGTCACTTGCATTCACTTGTTAACGGGAATGTCGCCCTTTGATTTGTTTGACATCAAAGCCGAAAGTTGGACCTGGAGACATTATTTGAAAGTACCAGTTTCGGCGCGACTCGGCCGCATTCTGGATAAAATGGTGCAGCGAGAACCATCAAAACGCTATCGCTCGATCGAGGCAATTCTCACAGACATGAAATACGGCCCGGCACCGGTAGACGTGATTCTCAGCAAACCCAAGTGGACTTTGGCCATGTGGGGAGCAAGTACGGTTGCCCTGCTGTCCGTATTGCTGGGTGTTCGCTTGCCCTCTCCTGCACCGCAGGCTTTCACTTCTGGTGAGCCTGTTTCTAGCATTCCCGAAATTCGGTTCAATCCGCCCCCGATGCAGGATTTTAACGGTGAGGCATCGCAGTCGCGGCCAGCAGTGCGGACTCTGGCGGATCAAGACAAAAACCCGGTTTGGGCGGTAGCAGTTGCTCCCCAAGGCCGCGTGATCGTCAGCGGGAATAACGACGGCACAATTCACCTGCTGCACAAGCGTCACGGCAAGCTGCTCAAGGTTTTAGCAGGACATTTGGGGCCGGTGTGGTCGGTGGCCGTCAGTCCCGACGGCAGGAAGATCGCCAGCGGTGGCGTTGACGGTACGATTAAATTGTGGAATTTCTATTCGGGCAAGTTAATTCAGACTTTGGACGGACACCAAAACGGCGTGTTCTCGGTAGTTTTCAGTCCCGACGGCCAGACCCTGGCCAGTGTCGGTAAGGACAAAACTTTGAAGTTGTGGCAAGTCGAAGGCGGCGCCGAGTTGGAAACTCTCAACCGGGTGTTTGACGAGGTGCAGTCGGTGGCTTTCAGTGCCGATCGAGAAACTTTGGCGATCGGCAGCAGCGACGGTAAGATCAGCCTGTGGAACTGGCAGACTGGGGAATTGAAAGAAACTCTTTGGGGTCATTCCGAGGCGGTTTGGTCTTTGGCCATCAGCCCGGACGGTCAAACTCTCGCCAGCGGCAGTTGGGACAAGACGGTGAAGTTGTGGGATATCAGCGCAAATAATCAGTCCCAGCAACCCAGCGGTTCTCTGCTGCGGACTTTGATCGGCCATTCCGACAAGGTTAAGTCCTTGGCTTTCACTCCCGACGGAGACAAACTCGCCAGCGCCGATTTGAGCGGGACTATCAAGCTGTGGCGGATGAGTTCCGGCGAAATGGCGGGCACGCTGAAGGGTCATTCTACCTGGGTGGATTTGGCTTTTAATCCTCAAGACAAAACTCTGATCAGTGGCAGTTTTGACGACACGATTAAGGTGTGGCGACTGTCTCCTTAATTTGTTGGATTGTCCGCGCGATCGAAGTTTAAGAGTCTCCAACCACAATCAAAGATTGTGGTTGGAGATTCTTATACTCGGCGATTAAAATCGCTGGTATACAAACGAAGTCCCCTTCAAGCGGACTAAAGTATATATTTACGCAGTCCCGCCGTTAACGCGAATATTTTGTCCGGTAATCCACCGGGCTTGGTCGCTGCACAAAAAAGCCACTACATCGGCAATATCTTCAACTTTTCCGAGTCTTCCCAAAGCAGTCATTTGGGTAAATCTTTGTATTTGTTCGACGGTTTTGCCGACAGTGAAGAGTTCTGTATCCGTGGGACCCGGAGAAATTACATTGACTGTAATTTGGCGATCACCCAATTCCTTAGCTAGCGATCGAGTTAGCTGTTCTACCGCGCCTTTTGTCGCCACCTAAACTCCGTAAGTTGGCATCATTACCGCCGTTGTCGAACTGGAAAAATTAACAATTCTTCCTCCCTCCGCCATGCGTTTAGCAGCTTCTTGACAAGCAAAAAACGTGCCTTTGACGTTAATTGCAAAAAGATTATCAAACTCTGCTTCGGTAACTTCCGCTACAGGTTTGTAAAGAATTACTCCCGCATTATTGACTAAAATATCGACTTGTGAATAGGTTTCCTGAGTGCGATCGAACAAATGGCGAATTTCTGAGGTTTTGCTGACATCGGCTTGCACCGCTAATGCTTTGCCGCCTGCTGCTTCAATCGCTGACACAACATCTTTAGCCTGCTGTGCACCTCTGGCTTAGTTGATGACAACTTATGCGCCTTCTTGGGATAATCGCAGGGCGATCGCGCGTCTAATTCCTCGCGATGCACCAGTCACAATTGCCACTTTTCCTGCTAGTGATGCCATGACATTTTCTCTGCAATTAGCGTTGATGCTGGTTCAGAATAATCATACTATTTTTTTCCGCATTCCGGTACAGAAACAAATTTAAAATCTCAAATAGCCATAATTTTTCTAGAAATCGCGGTTGTTAACTAACACTTGTGGTAAAGTAGTGTCGGCTGTTAAAGTAAAATCTATGAGCGTAAATTTCGAGTTAGCAGAGCAGTATTTGTCTGCAGGCGATAGCCTCCAGAAATCAGGCAAACTTGAGGAGGCGATGGCTCAATATCAAAAAATCTTAGCCATTCAAGCGGATAGTCCGATCGCACTCAACAAGATAGCAGAAATTTATTATACGCAACAGAAATATGTAGAGGCGATCGCATCCTGTTACCAAGCACTTCGCCAGCAACCCAATTTCGCCCCCGCGTACAAAACCCTAGGCAATATCCTGCAAGCCCAAGGCAAAATAGATGCGGCAATTCGCGCCTACTCCAAGGCGATCGAATTTGATCCTAATTTTGTCGAAGCCTATGTTAACTTGGGCAGTATGTTTTACAAACAAGGCCAGCTTGATGACGCCATAACTTACTATCAAAAATCTATTGTTATTCAACCAGATTTAGCCGTCGCTTATTGGAATTTAGGCAAAAGTTTGGAAGAGCAAGGTCGAATCAATGAAGGTTTATTTTATCAAAAAAAAGCTCTAAATTTACAGCCGGAGTTAGAAGGTAGAAGCAATTCAGTAAAAAATCACACTTACTGAAGAGGAATGTTATAGTCAAAATAATTCAATCCTTAACGATGCAAGCTGGATCAACATGGAAATTAGCCAGAATCCGCTCGAATTCTTAACGGCTAAAGTACAAGAAACTGTTGCCGATACCCAAAACTTAGCCAACCAAATCGCTGCTAAAGTTGAGGAAAATGCAACTGTATTAACGGCGTGGGTACAATCAGCGCCAAGTTCAATGGTTAGTGCTGGGGCGATCGCCACTCAAGAAGCTTTTAAAATAGCACACAACATCCGTTTTGAGAACCTGCCAACTAATCTGCAAATCAAATTTGCGAGGGCTGGTATGCGTGACGGCATCAGAAATGTTCAAGAAGCAGCAAAAGTATTTGAATCCATACCCGCCCAAATTCGTGCCCAAGGCCCAGAAGCAATTCCCAACTTCTGTCAAGATCAAGATTGGAGTCACATCCAAGCGCACGTCAATGGAGGCGGAAGCGAAGCTGCTAACGGGATTTTTGAACATTTTTGGGTGAATCGTGCTCGCGGTGGTGTAGACATGACTGCCGCAGAATTAGCAGTCGCTAAGCAAGTTTTAGCCGATGCAGCGTTTAAAGCAGCAGTTGCCGAAATCGTTGGGGCTGCAATGAAAGGGGCGATCGCCGCAGCAGTAATTGAGTTAATATTTTCTATCTTAGAAAACTCGCTATTGTGCGTTGAAGGCAAAATTACGCAGTCAGAGTTAGTCGAAAAAGTCGCCACCGCCACCGCCAAAGCTGGCATTGCTGGCGGTGTTATTACTGGCATTCTGTTAACACTGTGCATGATATTTCCCCCCATTGCGGCGCTTTTAGGTGCCGCAGCGATGCCCTTGGCGGTTGCAGGTATTGGCTTTATGGGAATTCGCGCCTGGGAAATCTTTTGTCACGGCGATCGACTATTTGGTATTACTGAACAAACACAAAAATTTCTGGGAATGACTGAAGCGAAAACATAGTAAAACTTTAAGTTTCATTAAATACCCGACTTCTTGAAGAAGTCGAGCATCTAGGTATTCTAAATGATTGAGAAACGTAAATAGTATGGATTCAGTAGAAAAAACTCAAGATCAGCAGCATCCGCAATACAAGCGCGATCGAGCCAGTGTCGATACTTTATTAGCAGGAGAAGCAACCGACTACAATTTATCGGAATTAGCAAGATTGATAATTCGCTACCGAGGCTTTCCCGGTGCTAGAGATATTCAATCGGACTTAAAAAAAGTCTTGCAAAAATGGAATCATACCGAAGAAAGTCTTTACGAACAAACCCGTAAAATTCACTCCACAGGTGAAGTTTACAGGAAACAAAAAAGCGATCAAGAAGATTGGGTCTAATTTCAAATCTGCCACTGGTTCCCAGGAAGAGCCTGGGAACCAGTGGCAGTCAACTGTTAACTATTTTCAAACCATCTCTGGTGAAACTTGCATTGCCGGCTGTGGCTGGAACTGGAACAGCGAATAAACCACATTGCGGCGGATATCCGTCATCATGTCCAAAAACAGCTCGTAACCTTCAGTTTTGTACTCGATTAACGGGTCTTTTTGACCGTAACCGCGCAGCCCTACAGACTCGCGCAAAGCATCCATTTGTTGCAAGTGTTCCCGCCACAAAGTATCAATTTGCTGCAAAATAAAGAACCGTTCCGCATCTCGCATCAATTCAGCTCGGATTGCATTAACTTCCGCTTCTTTAATGTCGTAAGCGTTGCGGACTTGTTCGTGCAGGAATGTTTTAATTTCCTCAACGGACAAATCTTCTAGCTGATCCGGTGTCATGTCAGCAAGCAAATAAACAAATTCCTTCACTTTGCTGACGAGTTTGTCGAGTTCCCATTCTTCCGAAGGTAAATCGGGATTGATGTATGCTCCCACGATGTCGTCCATCGTCTGTTCGGCATACTTAATTACCTGTTCTTTGGAGTCCAAACCTTCCAATACTCGGCGACGTTCCGCATAGATTGCTCGACGCTGATTGTTCATCACTTCGTCGTATTCAAATACCTGCTTGCGGATATCGTAATAGTAGGTTTCGACTTTTTTCTGAGCGCCTTCGAGGGAACGAGTCAGCATTCCCGATTCGATCGGCATATCTTCCTCCACACCGAAAGCCTTCATCAAACCGGCCACCCGTTCGCCGCCGAAAATCCTGAGCAAATTGTCTTCCAAACTCAAGAAAAACCGCGTAGAACCCGGGTCTCCTTGGCGTCCCGCCCGGCCGCGCAACTGATTGTCTATCCGGCGCGATTCGTGGCGTTCGGTACCGATGACGTGGAGCCCTCCCAACTTCACGACTTCATCGTGTTCAGTGCTGGTAAAAGCATCGTATTCGCTGCGAGTTAGATTGTAAGCTTCCCGCAATTTTTGAATTACCGGGTCTTTTGTCGGCGCTTTTTCCGAAGCTATAGCCACGATATCATCGGCTTGCAATTCCGTGAGTGATCGCTCCCCGTACTGCTTCACCGCCAATTCCACCGCCGCTTTGAGCATTTGCTCGGCATCTTTCGATAGCTGCGTCGGGAAAATCTGCGCCGAAGCTTTCCAAGACTTTACCTTTTTCGTAGTCGGAGCAAAACCTTGAGGTGCGGGGCGGCCACTAATACCAGGCACTTGCACCACAGAAAACCCGTCGTCATCTTCGGGTTGCACGATCCGGGGCATAAAATACTCCCGCAACTTCAGGCGCGCCATGTACTCAGAATTACCGCCCAAAATAATATCAGTACCGCGTCCCGCCATGTTGGTCGCGATCGTCACAGCGCCTTTGCGTCCGGCTTGAGCAATAATTTCTGATTCCCGCTCCACATTTTCCGGTTTAGCATTAAGCAAATTGTGAGGAATTTTCCTCTCCAGCAGCAGCCGCGACAGCAACTCTGACTTTTCCACACTCGTAGTGCCCACCAACACCGGCCGACCGATATCGTGCATTTCCGCGCATTCTTGGGAGATGGCATTCCACTTCCCAGCCTCCGCCTTGTACACCATATCCGAAAGGTCACTACGGCTGGTAATCCGGTTAGTGGGAATCAGTGTTACTTCCAGATTGTAAATCTTCTCAAACTCTGTCTCTTCAGTCTTTGCCGTCCCAGTCATCCCCGACAGCTTCGGATAAAGCAAAAAGAAATTCTGATAGGTAATCGTCGCCAGCGTCTGAGTTTCCGGCTGAATTTCCGCCCGTTCCTTGGCTTCGATCGCCTGGTGCAAACCGTCACTCCAACGCCGTCCAGGCATCACCCGGCCCGTAAACTCATCCACAATCACGACTTCGCGATCGGGAGTGACGATGTAGTTAATATCCTTAATAAACAATTCCTTGGCCTTAATCGCATTAAAAATGTAATGCGCCCAAGGGTCAGCCGGGTCGTACAAATCCGTAACACCCAATAACTTCTCAGCTTCACCAAAGCCTTCATCGGTCAATAGCACATTCCGAGCCTTTTCGTCAACCTCGTAATGTTCTTCATTTTCCTTTCTCAGAGCAGCAGCTACCTCAGCCGCCCGTATATACTTCTCACTGGGGCGTTCCACCTGGCCGGAAATAATTAAAGGCGTCCGTGCTTCATCAATCAGCACCGAGTCAACCTCGTCAATCACGCAGAAATTAAAAGGACGCTGCACGACATCTTCCATGACGGTAGCCATGTTGTCGCGCAAATAATCGAAGCCGACTTCGCTGTTAGTGGCGTAGGTAATATCGCAGCTATAATTTTTCTTTCGTTCCACCTGATCCATGCCCTGCTGAATCAGTCCCACAGTCAACCCCAGGAAGCGGTGTACCTGTCCCATCCATTCCGCGTCCCGCCTTGCGAGATAATCGTTGACGGTGATGATGTGTACGCCTTTGCCGTTGAGGGCGTTAAGGTAAGCTGGCAGCGTCGCCACCAAAGTTTTGCCTTCACCGGTTTTCATTTCGGCAATTTGGCCTTTGTGCAGGATAATGCCCCCGAGGAGTTGGACATCAAAGTGGCGCATTCCTAAAACCCGTTGTCCTGCTTCCCGGACGACTGCAAAAGCCTCCGGCAAGATTTCGTCTAGAATCTCTTTCTCCTCGTTGAGAGATTTAGCTTTGGCCAGACGTTCTTGAAACTCCGCCGTTTTGCCTCTGAGGCCGTCGTCTGAGAGTGCGCGGATGTCTTCTTCCAAAATATTGATATCAGCTACCCAAGGCTGAAATTTTCTCAGTTTGCGCGCGTTGGGATCGCCTAGCAGATTTTTAAACATGGCAGGAGAGGCAGATTTTTAATAATTTAGCTATTAGCTTTCAGGGTTAGGGGCTGTAGTGTTAGCCACAACATATACCCTCCCCGATTGTAGCAACCATTGGCTCTCCTGGGCCGTCGCTGGGGGCGATCGCTCGATTTGGGATTTTAGATTTTAGATTGAAGTTGGTGAAGGTGGGTAGCGATCGCAGCTCAGGTATACGTGCTTATTGACAATTCCAGGGCGTAACAGACTTTCCGGCCTGTTCCACAATAGATTAATGTTTTTGTTGGATTAATTTCAGCAACAGGCTTTCCGGCCTGTTCCACAATAGATTAATGTTTTTGTGGGGTGGGCCCTCCTAGCCCGCCCCGATCGCCCTTATTGAAAATGCCTTCACATCTCAGGTCAGATTAACCCTAGTTTTAAACAGGCCGCGGCACTTCATAAGTCAAAAAGTCATAGGCCATTTTCGTATTCGGAAAAATAGCCTGCGCTTCCTTGAGCAAATCATCCAGGACGATCGCATTCCCCGGAGCATAACGCGGACTAAAATGCGTCATAATTAACTGTTTCGCCCCAGCGATCAAAGCCACTTGAGCCGCCATTGTTGAAGTTGAATGCAGGCGATCGAAGGCCATTTGAGCATCTTGATGAGCAAAAGTAGCTTCATGAACCAACAAATCAGCATCCTTCGCTAATTCCACGGCCCCCTCACAAAAAACCGTGTCAGTACAATAAACAAACTTGCGCCCGATTTGATCCGGGCCACAAAAATCCGTACCTTTAAACTGTCGCCCATCCTCTAACTTTACCGTCTTTCCTTGTTTTAATTGACCGTAAATCGGCCCGGAAGGAATACCCACAGCCTTCGCTTTTTCTACATCAAAATGTCCCGGACGATCTTTCTCAGTTACTCGATAACCAAAAGCAGTAACTCGGTGCTTCAAAGGGCCGCAGCTAACAATATATTCGTCATCTTCATAGATGACTCCCTCGTGAATTTTGTGTACCTTAACCGGGTAAGAAAAATGAGTTTGAGAATACCGAACACCAGCTTGCAAATATTCTTCAAGTCCCGGAGGCCCGTAAAGATCGATGCGCTTGACATTCCCCGCCAAACCGCAGCTAGCCAGCAAACCCATTAAGCCGAAAATATGGTCGCCGTGCAGGTGAGTGATGAAAATGCGGCTTAGTTGGCTGACTTTGAGATCGCTGCGGAGAAACTGGTGCTGAGTTCCTTCGCCGCAGTCAAACAGCCAGAGTTCCGCTCGCTGGGGCAAGCGGAGGGCGATGCTGGAAACGTTGCGCGATCGCGTGGGGACGCCGGAGCTAGTTCCGAGAAATGTAATCTGCAAGAGTCAAATCACCTCAATTAAGTCTTTAAAAATATGTTACATATATCCAGAGTGCGGCAAATCCGACATACAGGAAATAGTCGCAGCCAGGAACCGGGATAAATCGCTGTTCCTGCGAACATCTCTTCGCTAAAATCATTTTTGACAAGCGTACAGAGCGATCCACCCAATTCTAACGTTTTGTTTCTTCCGTTCCCCTTCCTTTTTCCCTTGCCTTCTCTTAAAAATTGTTAAACTCATACAGCACAGGAGGAAAATTTTCAAATGCCGTCAGGAGTATTTTTTGGTTCCGTTTTTTCGACATTAAAAAAACGCTACTTTTGGATTTCGCTGTTGTTTTCGCTGGCAATGGTAGCCCCAGCACAGGCCGCGCTGATCTTGCGAGTGGCGGTACAAGACGGGGCAAGTCAGGTAAAAGTCGGCAGTTCTACTAAGGCTGCAATCCGCGACGGTAGCGGGCGCAATTTGGGCGAACTGTCGGCAAACAGTTCTCAGTCAGCTCAATTTCGATCGGGAACAGTGGCAATTGGTCGCTGGGCGGCCAACCAAGTTTGGATCGAGCCGACGGGGAACGGTTATGTCTGGATTGGCGATCGTTGGTATCGGGGACGCACGCTTCTGGTTCCCCAAAAAGGAGGCTTGACTGCCATCAACTACGTCGATATCGAAAAATATCTCTACAGCGTTCTCGGCGCCGAAATGAGTGGCAATTGGCCTCAAGAGGCTTTGAAAGCCCAAGCAGTCGCCGCCCGTTCCTACGCTATCCACCAGCGCCTCAAAAGCGAAACCGAGCTTTACGACGTAGACAGCACTCAGTCTTCGCAGGTTTACAAAGGACTGCAAACAGAATCTTCTGGCACTTATTCGGCAGTCGATGCAACCGCCGGTCAAGTTCTGGCCTACAACGGTCAGATTATTTTAGCCGCTTTCCACTCTGCCTCTGGGGGACATACTGAAAATGTCGAGGATGTTTGGACAGAACCTCTGCCTTACCTGCGTGCTGTTCCTGACTTCGACCAAGGGGCGCCGGTTTACCAATGGAAAGAAAGTTTTTCCCGGGCTCAAATCAGCAATAGGATTTCTGGCGTGGGCAATGTGATCTCGATGAAGCCAGAACGCACTACCGCTTACGGCAGCGTTTTGAGGATGAAAGTAGTTGGAGATGGCGGTTCTAGGGTCATGACTGGCGCAGATTTACGCCGGGTTTTAAATTTGAGGAGTACGCGGTTTACCGTGATTCCTCAGTATGGGGGCGGTGGGAACCCAAGGAACAGCGGCCAAGCTCCTACGGGTTTTCAAGTTGCTGGCAAAGGTTTCGGTCATGCTGTAGGAATGAGCCAGTGGGGGGCATACAATTTGGCCAGACAGGGATACGGCTACCAGCAGATTTTGTTGCACTATTACCGAGGTGCTACTTTGGCTAGAATTGCAGTCCAGTAACTGCTGGGAATGGGCAAGGAAGAAGTTCGGCAACAAATTCGCTTTCTTCGGATGTAACGGATCTCAGGAAGAAGGAAGAAGGAAGAAGGGAAAAACAGCTATTCCTGTATTCGTGACTTCCGTGTCCTGAATACAGGGAATTGGGAATTGGGAATTGGGAATTGGGAACTTGTACGGCCCTTCGACTACGCTCAGGAACCGCGTAGTGGCAGGGCAGGAACCGTGTAGCCGAAGAATTAGAAATTAGAAATTGGGAATGACTAATGACTAACGACTACTGACTGATCACTAACTACATTAAGGATTGCTATGCAAAAGTGGGAGTATTTATTTGTGGATGCGAATATGTATCCTTTTGGAAACAAGCTGATTAGTTTATATGTAAACGGTGAAGAACAGCGAGATTGGAAACAAGGTTCGCTTCATCTATTTGTCAATCATTTGGGCGAGGAGGGATGGGAACTTGTGGCTCTGGATCACGACTCGAAGTATGACCAAAATTGTTTAATTTTTAAACGCCCTAAGCTTATTTAATAAACCTCGGAGTATAAAAAATTATGACATCAATAAAAATTGATATTTTCCACAATTCTTAGCAACGAGCTAAAAACCCGTTCCCCAACAAAGATATTTTTTTGTGGAACAGGCATCCTGCCTCTTCTTGAAAAGAGTGCAAGATTTTAGTGCAAGCTAATTTAACAACAAACAACTGTTTTTTTTTCTTAGTATTACAAGTTGTCGGAGCGCTCGATCCGGCGCTGCCATTCGGCATCTATTTTGGCTGACTGTTCTAGTTCTTGTTGGGTTAATTCTGTTTCTGTGGTATAAGCTAAGTCTTCTCCGGTCAGAACGTTTTCTGCTGCAAATTCCTGCGCGTAGGCCAGTTTTTTGAGCAAGTTTGCATCTGGTTCGTTTAATAACATTGCTCGCTGCTGACGCTCTTGATTGCGGGATTCTATCCGGCTATTTTTCCACTGAATCCAGAAGTAGCGAATTAAAGGAATTGCGAGAAATCCGACGCCGTAAATCAGGATCATGGGATAAACAGCGCTGACGAAACCGATAAACCCACCGGCGATCAAATTATTAGTTAATAGATTCCCCAAAACTAACGCACCGACAAGATTGACGGCTCCTAACCCTGCCGCGAGCATGATTTGGCCGGAGCTGGCGTTGCTGAAACGCCACAGCATTTCTCGCAAATAAGCTGCTACTGGTTCAGAATTTCTCTCGGTGGCTGTGGTTTGTAATTGCGGGAAGTGGTAGACTATTTGCCCTTCGGGACTGACTTCGGGGCGGCCGTCAAAACGAGCGAGAGCGGGTAGCATATATTCTTCGTATTCTCGGGTGTATCCTTGTCCGAGATTGTCGAGATATGGGGCAATTTGTTCGGCGACGACGGCGCCTCGGTTGTTGCGAATTGCAGTCGCAATATCACTCCACTTGCGCTCTTCTAGATTGTGATTTGGATTCCCGTCTCCAAATAGAAAGGAGAAAACTGCTTCTAGAAAACTCATCTGGGGTTTTTGGTCAGTTAAGCGCGATCGCTGCTGGTAGTATGGTTGGTCATGGTTCCAGTAAAATATCCAGATTAAGTCGTTCCAGAAGTAGGGAAAAAAGGAAAAGCCGCCGCCTCTGCCGCCCCCGCTACCACCGTCTCCTCCGCTGCCGCTGTTATTGCTATCGCCGCTGGAGAGTAAAATCGTGATAGCAACAAAAATTAAGAGGATAGAAGCTACCAGCACTATGCCGAAAGATATCCGAATCAGATAAAATAAAATGCGCCAGATTTTTTGCCACCATTCCTGCAACTGCAAGCGCAAGAATTTGTTTCGCAAAATATCTCGAAAGTT
This sequence comes from Microcoleus sp. Pol7_B2, assembly GCF_036701035.1. NCBI lineage: Bacteria > Bacillati > Cyanobacteriota > Cyanophyceae > Oscillatoriales > Microcoleaceae > Microcoleus > Microcoleus sp. Pol7_B2. Next base: position 126,413 of record NZ_JAUBQB010000005.1, read on the forward strand.
CTTGGGAAATAGGTAGGCAATGTCGCCGGATTCTGCTACTTGCAGGTTGCCGCCTGCTTCGGAGGCGAGGGTTAACAGTTCTCGCTGGGCAAAATTGACATCTAATCCAGCTTTTGCCGCCACGTCTCCAACCGTAACGCGGTAGCCAAGTTGTTCGACGGCTTGCATAATGGTGGGATTCGGAGCCATAGGTTTCTCTCTGTGAAAATTACCCGGTTATTTTTATTATATATTGTGGGAATTCGAGGTGGTTTTGGCGATCGGGTTTCTGATTTTTTTTGAGGCTGCTCTTGACTTTGGGGCAAAATATTGCTAGTGTTTTGCCGAATAACTTTTAAGTATGGGCTGAACTCGGATAGCTTAATAAAACTTTGTGATTGAATTTCTCCTCGGCAGGCTATTTGCTTGTTTGCTCTGAGAGTCAACGACGGGGATGGTGAGTACAGTTAGTAGGGTACGGTGCGCGATCGTCGCCCGTTGGTGTTAGCTTTCGCGATCCGAAGGAAAGCCATCGAAGAGGATTGTCCCTGCACCCTCCAGCAGAACTTTTTCCACCGTTGCGGGTTTTTGTAAGTTTTGTGTAGAGTACGAGAGAGGTTAAAGAAATCTGGTTTTTTTGCAAGTCTTGCAAGACTTATATAAAATAGATAGAACTTGCGAGAGTGTTAAACCCAAGGGCGTGTTTGAAGGTTCGCAGTTGCGATCGACTAAACCTTTTAGCGCCCTCAACACAACGGCCCACTACAACAGTGGCGCAATTATTAATAGGAAAACTTTACAGGCTAATTTTTCTGATTAGCCACTAACCAAAGAATCGCATATGCCAAGAACTCAACGCAACGATAACTTTATTGACAAAAGTTTCACGGTAATGGCTGATATCATCCTGAAGATTATGCCGGCCAAAAAGCAGGCGAAGGAAGCTTTTGCTTATTACCGGGATGGTATGTCAGCTCAAGCAGATGGCGAATATGCTGAAGCGTTGGATAATTACCATGAAGCGCTGAAGCTGGAGGAAGATCCTTACGATCGCAGTTATGTCTTGTACAATATGGGGCTGATCCATACTAGCAACGGCGAACATGATAAAGCTTTGGAATATTACAGCGAGGCTTTGGATCTCAATCCGAGAATGCCACAAGCACTGAATAATATTGCTGTGATTTACCACTATCAAGGGGAAAAGGAAAAGGAAGCTGGCAATATTGAAGGGGCGGAAGGGCTGTTTGATAAAGCTGCCGATTATTGGAAAGAGGCTATTCGCTTGGCCCCAAACAATTACATTGAAGTGCAAAATTGGCTTAAGACGACAGGTCGATCGCAAATTGATGTGTATTTTTAACTAGGATGGGCATGGGGCATGGGGCATAGTTAGTAGTTCGTCGTTTCTCTAGTAACAAATAACCAATTTCCAATTGCCAATTCCCAATGCCCAATTCCCAATGCCCAATTCCCAATGCCCAATTCCCAATTCCCCATTCCCGATTTTTATGATTGACAGAGAAGAAGTTCGGAAAGTAGCGAATTTAGCGAGATTGGAATTAACGCCGGAGGAAGAAGAGCAGTTTACTGGTCAACTTAACGGTATTTTAGATTATTTCGAGCAGTTGAGTGAACTAGATACGAGTAAGGTGCAGCCGACAACGCGGGCGATCGATGTTAGTAACGTAATGCGATCGGACGATTTGCAACCTTTTGCTAAGGGAGAAAGTATTTTGGAGGGAGCTCCCGATCGCGATGGGGAGTTTTTTAAAGTGCCTAAGATTATGTAGGGTTCCCGCTGCGTACATAACTGAGGAAAATCACTTGAGGGGCTGGCTCCCATGCCAACCCCTCAAGCAGATTAAACTAAGTGTGGAACAAGTAATAAGTAAGCCCGGTAAAAGCCACCCCACAAGCAGATTAAACTGATAGAAACTCAAAACAATCTCACTAATAGGGATAAATCTCTAAAGTTCATTCTTGGGGTGACAAATAGTCATGTACATATTAATTGGTGGAGCAGGAATGATGGGGCTGGGTTTAGCCCAGCAGCTATTAAAACTCGGTCATACGGTTGCAATCATCGATGCCGACCCGCTTGCGTGTCGCTTTGCTCGTGAAAAAATCGGAGTGATGGCATTTGAAGGCAGTGCGGTGAGTACAACGGTTCTTCTGGAAGCGGGAATTAAACAAGCAAACGCAGTCGTTGCAGCACTCAGCGATGATGCACTGAATTTAGCGCTGATCACCCTATCCAGGAGCTATGGCATTTCCCATATTGTAGTGCGAATGCGCGATCGCGAATTCATGGAAGCCTATCGCCTTGCCGGAGCCAGTCACATCATCAGCACGATTGATTTGGCAGTCGCAACAATGGCAAATGCGATTGAATACCCTCAAATCGAATCGATGATGCACTTTGAACAAGGACAAGTTGAGGTGCTAAAGCTGCCAGTTCCCGGCGATTGCAATGTGGCAGGTCGCACCGTTGCTCAAATTGCTCAAGACCCTGGTTTTCCAACAGGTTCGCTGATTATTGGTTATCAATGCCATGCCTGCGCCAATCTGGAGATTCCGAACGGCAATACTGTTCTTGAAGCAGGCTCTACCATCTTGGTAGTCACCCGTCCAGAGCTAGTTCACCAGATGATTGATTACCTCGGCATTCGCGCTAGTCATCTGCCAACTTTAGAAGTTTCTCATCCAAATCTTTGATGTAAGGCTCAACCAGATCCTCTGGGACAATTCGCTTGCGGAGGGCATCGCTAACTGCTCCTTTTTCTGCTAGAAGCAATCGCCGTCGAATCGTATCTAGCCCGCTGCGATCGCCCTGGACTTGCCCGGCCCGATGTTGATTGTAGAGATCGCGCAGCACTCGCTCAGAGTGTGCTACTCGTGCTTGATATGATGCCCATAACTCTTCGTAAACTGCCTTCGGCAACACGCCAGATTTCAGCAAACTATCTAGCTCATCTTGAGCCGCTTTGGAAGCGATCAACTGAATCTGTAACTGCCCAGCTTCCTGCATTACATCAGAAACACGGCTAATTTTTAGTCGTTTTACTATCCACGGTAAACTTAATCCCTGTCCGACCAAAGAGAATAAAACTGCACCGAACACCAGGGCAATGATGTTATCCCGTCCTGGTAGGGTCAAGGGAATGGCAACAGCTAAGGCCATTGAGAGAGACCCTTTAATATTCCCTAAAACCAAAATGTGCTGCCAGCGTAGCGGAATAGGACGATCGAACCAGCGCAGCCCCGCTAATAACAAATAGACCGAGAGAATCCGTCCCAGTTGATAGGCCAGAATGACCAATAAAATCGATGGCAAAATTCTCCACAGCGTCAGCGGATTAATTTCAATTCCAATCAGCAGGAAAATAAACGTATTGACGCCAAAACCAGCGTATTCCCAGAAACTCAGCAAGGTAATCCGATCCGAGGCAGACGAACTGCGAGGCAGCCCGAGGTTGCCAAAAACAAGTCCGGCGATGACCACCGCCACCGCGCCCGATACGCCTAAAAATTGTCCGATTTGGAAGGTTCCCAATGCGAGAGCGACGGTTAGCAAAAGGCTACTCAACGGATCGTTTAAGCGAACAAATATCGGCACGCTCAAGTAACCTAAAACACCCCCAACCAGTGCCCCACCTAAGGCAACCACGAGCAGTTCCTTCACGCCTTGTATAGCGGTGAGAGAGCCTGTCGCATAAATGACCAAAACCAAATTAAATGAAATTAGAGCAGCCGCATCATTGAACAGAGTTTCTCCCTCAACAATTGTGGACAATCGAGAAGGCACGCGGATCTCTTTAAAAACCGCGATCATCGAGACTGTATCAGTGTTTGCCAGAATGACTCCGATCAGCAACGCAGGAATCCAGTCTAGCCCCAGCCCAAATTTAACCAGAACAGCGATAATTCCTGAAGAAAAGATAGAGCCGGGACCCGCCAGCAGGGCGATCGGCTTAAAGGTACTGCGGAGACGGCTGATATCCGTATTGATAGATGCTTCAAAAATAAGAATGGGTAGAAAAAGATTTAATACTAAAGATGGGTCTAAACCAATTCGACGCGACAATAGCTCTGTAATGGGCAAGCCTGCTAACACTAAGCCCGTCACGTAGGGAATTCGCAACCGTTGGGTTACGAGTGCAACAAAAGTTGCAATCAGCAGCAGAATGATCAAGATGATTACCAATTCAGGAATGGCTCCTGCAGTTTGGCTATTTGTAGCAGGATCGCTGCCCAAGGGAGGTGCTTGCGCTACAATCCACTCGATCGCCGATACTCCTCTCATAAACTCGTTTTCCTCAAATAAATTGACAGATTAACTACCGTTTTAGTCTACAGGAAACGGTTCACTCTGCTGTAGACGTAACTGCAATTTATGTGGTCTATTTGGATGAATGCCGATGAAGCTGAAATAGGATTTCTGGGTTTGTTGGGCGATCGCGTCGTTTTTAGAGTGCAATTTTTTTGGTAGATCTGGATGATTTTCCAACCCTTACAGGATGCTAATTGCTCTTAATTGTGCTGGGTTTTATTTTTTTTTTAACAGTCTCTTCTGAAGTGTTGCCGACCCGATCACGGTTGCCGCTAAGGCGAGTAATGGAAGTTGTCGATCCGTATGTCAGGAATAGGAGAGCGATCGCCCAAAATCATCGACAGTCAAATTTTTGAGTGGGTTTTGGACGTTCTGATTGGCGGGAATAAATTCCTCAAACGTAATCGTCTTTTCTGACCTTGAATTTAGGTAGCATCACAGACACGCCACGTCAGAATCTCCCAACGTTTAAGGACAGGTTCAGCAATCACGATCTCATTTTCTCTTGCCTCCATGACGATCAAATAATCTCCCTGGTTAAATCTGTTATTGTACATTCTTGCTTGTTCTTCTGGCACCAACCATCCTTGAAGTGCGCCATACAAACCGCCAGCAGTTGCAGCAATCCCACTTCCAAAGAAAGTTGCTAAAATGCTTTCCACCGCTACTGCCTGACCAATACCGGGAATTAGCAGGCTGCTGAGTCCAACAATTAAGGCTAGTGAACCTAGTCGTATGCTGCCTAAGATCGCGCCTACTTGTGCGCCTGCTGCTCTTGTGATTAAAATTTGCTGCACGCCCAGAGACTCCAAATTATCATTGTCAGAAGGTTTAGCAATCACTGAAATCTTGTGCATCGGGAAGCCCCTGCTTTTTAGCTCCACTAGCGCCTGCTTTGCGTTTCGATGATTAGTAAATAGGCCGCTAGCACGTTTGAGGTTTTGGTAATTCATGAGAAATATGCAATATTAAACGCTACAAAATTGATAAATAGTGTGTAAAGCTGCTTACAATGGTTGCATCACAAAAACTACTTAGTTTAGAGGTGCAAAACGCTTTAGCAAAGCTGACAAAGGAATCATTGGCAGTCCGAATCCGATACAAATTAAGCCTTGGATTGTGCTCAAAGCTTCAGTGTCGAATAACTGATTCATCATGCCCCATTGGCTAAACAGGAATTGGAGAATGAAAATAGCCGCAATGCCGATCGCTACCGCGTAGCCAACTGATTCATCTTTACCGCGCAGTTTGGCGACGATCGCCGGAACGAAGCGACTGATACTTAACAGGTAAAAAGCTTCGGCCGCCACCAATGTTTGAATTGCCATCGTCCGGGCTAGAGCTTCATTGCCTGTGGTTTGGACGATCCATTCAAACATCCCAAAGATCGCAATCCAGTTAAATACCGAAACTGTCAGAATCCGAGCCGTCAGCCTGCGAGACAGAAGCGGTTCATTGGCAGGTCGAGGCGGCTGTTGCATGACATCGGGAGAGGGCGGCTCAAATGCTAACGGTAAGCTCAACGCAACTGAACTGACCATATTCAGCCAGAGAATTTGTACTGGCAAAATGGGTAGTGGGGTTGCCAGAAGTACGGCAATCAAAATGGTCATGGACTCTCCACCATTCACGGGCAGAATGAAGGCGATCGCCCGCAGCAGATTCTTATAAACCGTGCGTCCTTCCTCAACTGCTTTCTCGATCGAAGCAAAGTTGTCATCCGTCAGAATCATATCTGCGGCTTCTTTTGTCACTTCAGTGCCCGTGATGCCCATCGCTACCCCAATATCAGCTTGCTTCAGGGCGGGAGCATCATTAACTCCATCTCCAGTCATTGCCACAATCTCGCCCTTAGACTGAAGTGCTTCGACAATGCGGAGCTTTTGTTCTGGTGCGACACGAGCAAATACACAGCATTGTTCAACAGTATTGGCTAATTGCTGCTGATTCATTTGAGCGAGTTCTTGACCCGTAAAAACGGGAGCTTCTTGGGTTTGATTTAGTCCCATTTGGTGGGCGATCGCTGCTGCTGTTTTGGCATGGTCGCCCGTAATCATCTTGACCTGAATTCCCGCAGACCGACAGGCTTGAATCGCTTGAATTGCTTCGGGGCGAGGCGGGTCGATCATGCCTTGCAGACCCAGAAAAGTTAACCCTTGCTCAATATCAGAATGCTCTATTGAAGATTGAGAAGCGGGTACAACTTTCTTGGCAAGTGCCAGAACTCGCAACCCTTTTTTCGCCATTCTCTCCACGGTTTGCTCGATCGGCGCGGGGTTGAGGGATCTCGCCTCTCCCTGTTCATCGAGCATCTGGCCACACCGCTTGAGAATTGCCTCAATTGAACCCTTGACATAAATCAACCGTTGTGGGCGATCGTCATGTAAGGTTGCCATGTATTGAAACTGAGATTCAAACGGCAGTGTATCGAGCCGGGAAAGCGCTTCCTCGAGTTTCTCAGTAATTAACCCCGCTTTTTGGGCTACCGCAACCAGGGCCCCTTCGGTTGGACTACCGACTACAGTCCAGTTTCCATCTTGCACTTCTAGATGCGAATCGTTGCACAACAGTCCTGCTTGCAGGCATTCATATAAAGCAGGTGCGTTCGCCAGGTCAACGGAGTGTCCATTTACAGAAATTTTCCCGTCTGGTGCATATCCTCCACCGCTAACCCGATAACGCTTTCCACCGGCATCTATCTCTTGAACCGTCATTTGATTCTGTGTCAAGGTTCCGGTTTTGTCGGAACAAATCACGGTGGTGCTACCCAACGTCTCAATTGCCGGAAGTTTGCGAATAATGGCGTGCTGCTTTGCCATTTGGGAAACCCCGATCGCCAGTGTCACCGTTAAAATCGCGGGTAAGCCTTCAGGAATTGCGCTGACTGCAAGCGCCACAGATGCCTTGAACACCTCAACCCAAGAAAATCTCTGGGCAATGCCTGCTGCAAAGGTGAAGGCAGCCAAACCTAAAATGACATAGAGCAAGGTTGTGTTAAATTTGTCAATTTTGCGACTCAGTGGGGTTTCCAGTGTGGTACTTTGCTGCATCAGTTGGGAGATGTGTCCGGTCTCGGTCATGTCACCAATGCTGACGACGAGTCCGCGTCCCTGTCCAAACGTTACCAGGCTTCCGGTATAGGCCATGTTGGTGCGATCGGCCAGTGGAACGTCTGCCTCTAGCGCCTGGGATTGCTTCTGAACCGGGACAGATTCTCCCGTTAACGCTGACTCATCGACCTGTAAGTCACGGACTTCGATCAGCCGTAGATCCGCAGACACTTTATCCCCAGAAGACAGCAAGACGACATCGCCAGGAACGAGTTCGCTGGATGAAACCACTTGCTTTTGACCGTGGCGGAGAATGGTTGCCTCAGTTGCAACAGATTTTGCTAAAGCGGCGATCGCATTTTCGGCCTTTGATTCTTGAACAAAACCGATGGTAGCATTCGTCAGAGCAACCCCAAAAATTACCCCTGAATCAATCCACTCTTTCAGAAATGCTGTCACTATGCCAGAGGCTAATAAAATGTAGATTAGCGGCTGATTCAGTTGCTGAAAAAATCGCAACCAGGCACTTTTCTGCTTCTGAGCCGTTAGTTGATTGGGACCGAGGATCTCGCGCCGTTGGGCTGACACGTCGGAAGATAGACCTATTTCCAAGTCAGTCTCTAAAAGCCGAGCCACTTTCTCGACAGAGAGGTGATGCCAAGAGTGTTCTACTAATTTTTCTACATTTGTTGCAGTCATAACGTTTGTTGTCAAGCCAAGTGCTTCTCTGTTGTTTCGTCTTGTTTCTAGCGTCATTCATGAATGTGAGGGAAAAGTGACCGACTGATTTCTGTTAGTCACATTTGGATCACATTTGCTCAATATACTGATGCAGAGAACGGATTGAGATAGCTTATGGACTTGCAAACCTTACATATATGACAGGGGTAGAACGAGAAATACCAGATTAAGACATTACCTAGCTCGAAGGCAATTGAAAAACTTTATGTTACTCCAAATCAGTAGAAATGTTAAACCTATCGGTGAGGTTGGTTGTTTACTATCTCAAACATAAAACTGTACCTCTACCTCCCTGTATCATACCATAAATGTGCAACGCCGATTTTTTGACCCTACTATCTATAGTTTATAACGATTTAACAATGAACGAAAAATATTTTTTGCAAAGAACTGAGCCACTTGATAATGAAGCTTTTGTGGAAGAAGTTTACCGCGCTTATTTGAAACGCGATTCTGACGCTGATGGTAAAAGCTTATTTCTCCATAAATTGCAAAACGGCGAACTTACACGACCGGAAATCCTCAGCTCATTTTTGCAGTCACCGGAATTTAATTTTATAAGTGAATGGCAAAAAAGTATTTTAGGATTGCCGGGTTTGGAAATCATGTCATACCATCTACCAAAAACGGCAGGAACAAGTTTTTTCATAGCTTTAACACAGGTTTACGGTGTAGATAAAATCGCTGGTTATTTGCAGGAAGCGGTAGTATTAAGTGAAGGTGTAGAGTCCCCAACAATAAAAGTAATACACGGTCATGTTCCTTCGAGAAAATATTTACGTCCGGCTAATGTAAAAGAAATAATCTGGTTGAGGAATCCTGTCCTTCGTCTAATTTCCTTGTATTTTTTTTGGAAAACTATCCCTCGTACTGAAGATAAGTGTTGGCATAATTATCTGCAAATAAAAAACTTAGATATTGTGGAATTTGCCAATATTCCAGATGTCCGCAATGAAATGTCTCTCTACATTGGCGGACGAAATCTAAAAAATTTTTACTTTGTTGGCATCCAAGAATATTTTAAAGATGATTTAAGAGACCTTGGCAAAATGTTAAATTGGCCAGAAATCCAAATAACTTATGAAAATAAAAACCAGTATGATGGCTATAATCATTTGGTAAAAAGTCTCCTGAATGACAGCGATATTATGAATTATCTAATAACTCTCTATCGCGAAGACATAGAGCTTTATCAAGCAGCATTAGATCTGAGAGTTAAGCGGAAACAATTATTAAATTCATTAGCACAATACTAGGGCGTGTCATCAATTGAGCCAGATGACTGAAGTTGCCAAATAAATCGCCCCCAAAAAGTTGACCCCTCGCTTGTCGTATCGAGTGGCAATCGCGCGATACTGCTTGAGCAAGGCGTTGAAGTTCTCAATCAAATGCCGCGCTTTGTACAACTCTTCGTCATACTGCCGCTGCTGCTTGCGGTTGCGTTTTGGCGGAATCACAGCGGTCTTGCCTTGCGCTTCGAGCAGCTCAATCACTCGCTCATCTGCATCATAGGCCTTGTCCGCCAGCACGGTATCAGCGGCTAAGTCCGGCAACAGCTTCTCGGCTCCATCCAGCTCACACGCTTGTCCCGGCGTGAGATTAAAGCTCAACGGATTGCCAACGCATCCACGGTGGCATGAATCTTTGTACTTAATCCGCCCTTGCTGCGACCAATCGCTTCGGCTTCTGGCTCCCCCCGTTTGCGCCCGCACTGTGTTGGTGGGCACGCACAATAGTCGCATCAATCATGGCGTATTCGTTATCCGCATCCTCGGCTAAGTGCTGGAATACCCGCTCCGATACCCCCGTTTTCGACCACCGACTCCAGCGCGTATGCACGACCCGGAAATCGCCAAACCGCTGTGGCAGGTCGCGCCAGGGCATCCCGGCACTCCGGGCGACATAGCACCGCTTCCACAAACAAGCGATTGTCTTGTGCCGTCACGCCCACCGTGCCTTCTAGTCCTGGCAAGAGGTCTTTGATCCGTTCCCATGGGTCATCGCGTAGCGCATAGCGTCGAGTCGTCATCTCGGTTTACTGTCGTGTTTGGCAGGGTCTATACTCTCTACTTTATCGAATTCCGCTAATTGATGACACGCCCTAGTTCACTGGATTTGATTTATTGTTGCCTTTTATTAATAGGGTTGTCAAAAGCATTACTTTTGATAGATGAACTATCCTACATTCACTTGTTAATTTGGAATGCTCCAAGACTTCATGCTGAGGTTGAGCGGCAAAATTGCGTTTCACAACAAACAAAACAAACAAAAAATATGCAATTATTAAAGCTATTTGTGCAAGCAATCAGCGTCAGCACTGTTGCAATTTTGGGTTTAGGTGCTTGCACTTCCCCCAATACTTCACAGACAACTGTCCCATCTACTTCTGCTCCCACAACTGCCACTGGAAATACGACTGCTCCAACCGCTTCTGCGCCTGCAACCACGACCGCACAGACGCCTCAGAATCAAGACATTGACGATATTGCCGATCGCGTAGAAGACGCTTTAGACTCCGATGCCACCCTCAAGCCATTCGATTTGGACGCAGACGATCGGGATAATTCGATTGTGTTAACAGGGCGCGTTCAAACGGCAGAACAAAAAGCAATGGCAGAACAAATTGCTCGGCAAGCTGCAGCAAATGTTTCCATCAATAACGAAATCGTCACTCAGTAGTTCTTAATCCTCAAGTGGCAAGAGTATTTGGCGCTTTTTGCCGCTTGAGGAATTGCTCGATCGCAGCCAGGAAACCTATGGATTTGCCAACCTTATTTGACTGGATGCGATCGCAATATTGAAACAATAAACTTATTCAACGATCTCGTAACGGACTAACTGGCGAACATTTTGACGCGATAACTGTAGTTCTTGCGCGATCGCTGTCTCTATCTGGGTTGCGTCAGTCATTGGCAATTCTAATTGCAATCGCTTCAAAATTGGTTCTGCTGTTTCTACCGCAACTAGGGTCGTTCTTTGTTTTCGGTTAATCACCGCGTTGATGAGCAATATATTGACAGAAACTGTTGCTTTAAGCTGGGTATCTGCCTGAAGTTTATTCTTTGCGATCTGGGGTTGTTGTAATTCTTGAGCCATTAGGAAACTCGAACCAACCCAAAACGCGATCGCCACAAACGGCAATGGCAACCAAAACTCTGCGCCTGATGCTTTTAGCCAACGTTTAGTAACCTGCCACATACTACACCTATCTGTTTTAAACGCTTGCCCGGCGATCTATTTGCACTTTAGTGGAGCGATCGGTCTGCTGAAATCCTACTCAAGGGAGATGCGTCAACTATTCCAGTTCTATACCAACAGCAATCAGCTATGTGGGCTGAACAAAATTACAGCAGTTCCAATCAGGGAAATTGTAACACCAAGCAAGTCCCACTTATCTGGCTTAACTCCTTCAATGAGCCACAACCAAACCAGAGATGTAAGAATGTAAATACCTCCATAAGCAGCATATACTCTTCCAGCATTTGAAGCATTGACTTGAGTTAGAGAAAGCGCAAAACTGATTAAAGCTAAAATGCCTGGAAAAATCCACAAAATACTCTTTTCAAGTCTCACCCATGCCCAGAAAGCGTAACATCCAGAGATTTCTCCTATAGCTGCAAGTAGAAAAAAAGTAAGTGTTGGCATTTTTAGATTAATACTTTAAATAGGTAAATTTCATCAGCATATCAACAGCAATTATCGTTTTGAAACCCTTGCACTATAAATTGAGCTTTCAAGGCTAGATTGCTAAAGAGGGAATAAGGGTTTCAGATACCGAAATTCTTCAAAATAGCGAGTTTGGATGGGAATCACTCTCATAATCTTGCATAATGAAACCTGCTGTCACCATACCTCTTATGTCAGATCTACCTGCACCAGAAATCGAACTGCTCCATGCGGCGTACGCAGCCTTCAACGCGCGAGACATTGACGCTGCCCTTGCCCTCATGACTCCGGACGTGGCTTGGCCGAAAGCGTTCAAAGGCGGTTTTGTCCGCGGACCTGAAGAAGTTCGCGCTTACTGGACGGAGCAATGGAGCGAGATCGATCCGCACGTCGAGCCGGTTTCCTTTTACTCGGAGGAGATCGGGCGCATTTTGGTCGATGTCCATCAGGTCGTGCGTGACTTGGCTGGAGCAGTTCTTGTCGACGAGCACGTGGGTCATCGATTCACCCTCGAGCACGGCTTGATTCAAGCCATGGAAGTCTGTCCATCTCCATCGTCCACCCCAGAGTCCTCACCAGTTCAAACTTCTCTGCCAAAGTCATAATGAGAATTGCTGGCCTATCAATATATCAATGTTTATAAGCCAAATTAAAGAAATATATGAGAATCCTACTTGTGGAGGACGACCCAAAGCAACTGATGCCGCTGCAAACGGTACTAGCTCAAGCAGGACATAGCGTGGATGGGGTAAAAGATGGAGAGACGGCACAGTGGCTGTTATCAGAAAAAGATTATGATTTGTTGATTTTAGACTGGATGTTGCCACATATCAGCGGGGTAAATCTCTGTCGTCAATATCGAGCCGCAGGGAAAACAGCGCCGATTTTGATGATCACCGCAAGAGACACCACCCCTGAAAAAGTGACCGGGTTAGACGCAGGTGCAGATGACTACCTGGTGAAACCGATCGATTTGGTTGAATTCATGGCACGAGTCCGGGCATTAAGACGGCGATCGCCCCTTTGGCAAGGAGATACGCTCAGCCTTGAGGATCTGCACCTCCACCTAGATACTCTTACTGTTGAGCGACAAGGTGCAACCGTTTCCCTCTCCAGTCGCGAGTTTCAGTTGTTGGAGTATTTTATGCGTCATCCTCGACAGGTTTTGAGCCGGAATCAGATTGAACAAGCGGTGTGGGAATGGGGGACTCAACTAGAGAGCAATGCGATCACCGTTCTAGTTCGCAAACTCCGCCAACGCTTGCAGGCTGTAGGATCGGCAGACTGGATTGAGAGCATTTACGGTATGGGTTATCGCCTCACTTCCCCTGAACAGTAACGATCGTAAAGGCAAGCCGTGTTCAATCAAAGTCGTCGCAATCTGGCTCGTTGGTTCACCCTCTCAATGGGAAGCATTCTCGTGCTGTTTGCTGGGGCGATCTATCAGATTGAGGTGAAAGATAAACTAGAGGCGCTCGATCGACTGCTATATGACAAAAGCAGAATCATGGCTGCCAGCGTGCATTATGAAGTTCGCCAAAACCAGAACCAGGTCGATCTGAGCCATGTTTCCTTGTTAGGAAGTGGTTCGCATCCCCTTGCTGAAGATCTGATTTACGTGCGCTGGTATAACGCACAAGGGCTGCTAATTCGTTTTTTTGGGAATTCTCCTCCCGAGCAGTTAAATACGTCCTTTGGTTATCTCACACTTCGATCGACCGATCCACTTTTGGGAAAAGGAATCTGGCTGCGTCAGGTGACATTACCCGTTGAAGGTAGAACAGGGGTACTCGGTTATCTTCAGGTTGCAACTCCCCTGACAGAAACTCAAAACAGGCTCACTGAGCTTCAGATCGTGCTAACTCTCGCTGTCCCGCTGACACTGGGCTTAATTGCCCTCACAGGTTGGTTTCTCAGCGGGTTGGCCATGCAACCGATTCGGCAAGCCTATCAGCAGCTTCAGCGCTTTACAGCCGATGCCTCTCACGAGTTGCGATCCCCCCTGTCTGCCATTCTCACTAATGCCCAGCTTGGGTTGCTCATCGCGGGTGATGATTCACGTTACCATCCTCCCTTAGAAAACATTGTAGATAGCGCAAAATCAATGGGAGCGCTCGTGAATAATTTACTGCTGTTGGCTCGTCATCAGGGGCGACTTGCGCCGGAATCGCTCAGGTTAATTAATCTCAACGAGCTCCTCAGCAATTTAGCAACCCAGTTTCAGGCACTTGCAGAAGCCCACAATATCAAACTGACCTGCGAATTACCGGAACAACAGATTGAATTGTTGGCTGACCCTGATTTGCTGCGGCAAGTAGTGGAAAACTTGCTTTACAACGCCTGTAAATATACTCCCGCTGGCGGAACTGTAAAGATACGGCTAGTTCTTCATTCCAATTTGGCAGTCATTCAGATAATCGATACGGGAATCGGTATTCCAGAAGCGGACTTACCCTATATTTTCGATCGCTTCTATCGAGTAGACACCGAGCGATCGCAGGACAGCGGAGGCTTTGGGCTGGGGTTGGCGATCGTCCAACAAATTGTCAAGGCACACAGCGGACAAATACAGGTGAGAAGTGCAGTGGGCAAAGGCTCAACGTTCCAGGTTGAACTACCGCTCAAACCTTATCACTAAGCTGCCTCAAGAAAGAGAGATGCTTGTAGTATGTAGTTCTATAATGTTTGTTTTTGAGGTGACAATAAATTCTGTAGGTATTAATTGGTGGAGCCGGAATGATGCGGCTGGGGTTAGCCCAACAGTTATTAAAATTCGATAACACCATTGCGATCGTTGACAAAGACCAGCTTGCCTATGGCTTGGCCGGTTAAAAAATAGAGTTCTCAACGGGTCATTTAACCGATAAACTTGCTTTCCTCAAATAAATTGACAGATTAACTACCGTTTTAGTCTGCAGGAGACGGTTGATTGTGCTGTAGACGTAACTGCAATGTATGTGGTGTATTTGGATGAATGCCGATGAAGCTGAAACAGCATTTCTGGGTTGGTTGGGCGATCGCCGCGATCGTCCTGAACTCTTGTTCAGACCAAACTATTTCACAAAGGCAACAACCTGATACAAAACGTGAAACCTCACTCAGACCAGTCACGTTAGATAAAACAAAAGTTGTGATGGGACAAACCGTATATGTCCCTATTTACTCGCATATTTATCACTACAATAGCCAGGACAATGTGATGAATTTGTCAGCGACGCTCAGTATCCGAAATACGGATCTGACAAATTCGATTATTATTACTTCGGTGCGTTACTACGACAGTGATGGGAAATTGATTAGGCAGGACATTAAGAGTCCAGTAGAACTCAAGCCGCTTGCTTCCACAGACTTTTTTATTGCAGCCGATGATACAAGTGGAGGCTCAGGTGCAAACTTTATTGTGGAGTGGGTTGCAGAAAAAACGGTTTATGAGCCTGTCATTGAAGCTGTCATGATTAGTACCTCTTCTTCTCAGGGCATTTCATTTATCAGTCCCGCTAAAGTTCTCAAACAACACAAGATGCAAAAGTGATTTTAGAGGATTAAATTATTGCTTTACAAGGTAGTTTGGGGCTAGCCTAGAAAGGATTGAGGTATTGCTATCCAAAATTCTATTTTGCAACTAAAATGTCCCGATGTTTACATAAAATAAGTAAGCTTTTTAAGTAGGTTGGTGGGGAAATTTATAAGTATGCCACAAAATATTAAGTAGGGTGATGAGACTTAGGTAGTGATGCACAGTAAGAGTTTAATATTAAATCAACATAATTTTCCGAGGAAAAAGTATGGAATGTCCTAATTGTCCAAGCAAATTTTTTATTAAAAATGGAAATATTCATTACGGTAAACAGCGATTTAAATGTAAAACTTGTAGTCGTCAGTTTAGGGAAAATTATCAATATAGGCGGATTTCACTCCTATACTAAAGCCTTAATTGAGCGACTGATTTTAGAAAAAATTTTTTGAGCCGGAATTGCTAGAGCTACGGGGTATCTATTCCATGGCTTCAGAATTATGTAAATAAAAAGTATGCCAAATTTTTTTGGGAAATTTTGGTGATTAAAAAACCGAAAAGTTAGTGGATTTTACAGCTAGATGAAATGTGGTCATTTGTCAAAAACCAGCGAAAAAAGCAAGGGCTCTGGATAGTTTTAGATCAAAATACCCGTGAAATTGTTGGACTTTATATTGAAACCGCTAAAAAAAAATGGCGTCCAAGTTCTGGGAATCTTTACCTTCTGTCTATAGACCAATACGGTTCAGTTAAGAGCTATGCAGTGCTTAAAACAATAAATACAGGAGGATTCATTATTATTCCAGTACCTCTGTGTTTAACTTGT
>NZ_JAUBQB010000108.1:0-15020 GCF_036701035.1 Microcoleus sp. Pol7_B2
CTGGCACATCTCTTGATGAAGTTATTCGTGCTTATTGTGCAGAAAGAGTGTCTCATACTTATTTGAAATGACTATACCATTGATTCTATTGGATTATTGAGGAATCAATATGTTTTTGAGGCTCTTGAATTTTTAACTTAAATAAAATACACCCTAAATTTAGTTAATTTATCATTAAATAACAGTTAGTGTTACTTGATGACAGCTTCCGTCAAGATTACCTTGCCATTCTGGCGGACTTGCAGGCGTTGCGGGTTAATCGAATAGATAATATTGCCGTTAGTCGCTTCATAAGTTCCGTCGTCACCTGTCGTTACTTGCATGACATTGATTTGGCTGCCATTTATTTTGCTGAGGCCGCGGTAAAAAATCTCGCCTTCCTGGGTTTTGCAAATGTATATAGAAAAGTTGGGCGTTGCGAAAAATTGCACCATTTGGGCCTTCGGACATCCCTCAACTTGAGCAATTTGCAGCGGTTGATTATTGCCCAAAGTGTTGGGTGCGATCGCCCGAACTTTGCCAATCGGTTGATTTAGTGCAGTCGCTTCTGCTGAGGCAGTCAAAAAGCTGTGAAGCGAAGCTATCCCGTTCCCCGTAGGGGTTCCCGAAGGGTAGGGAATCGCACTAATGCCTGCCATAACTAGACCTACTCCTTTAATGCCCTTAACTCTATATTTATCAAACATCTTGTCACTCCTGGTTTTAACTATATAATTACATCTTAAGCGATCTTTGCTGGATATTAATAATATTTAATCTCACAGGTGATGTGCGGCTGGATCACGGTACACCCTAGGTTTAAGTAAAGTGCGAACTGCGCGCCCTACACCAGTGAAAATACATAAATATGTCAATGCGATCGCAGGAAAGCAATCTCTTGCATTGATGACATTTTTAAGATTTTATGACTTGTTCGCGCTAATCTGAGAAACCGGGTTTCTTCATATATTTCTCGTTACTAAATTTTTGATTTTCCTAGGAACCGGGTTTCTCGCCTCCCATGCGATCGCCAACTGACTCTGTTAGAGGGTAATTGTTTATTGGCGCTTACCCATTTATTAAATGATAAAAAGGGAAAGAAAAGATACATTTTCCTTTCCATTCCCCCTTTTTTTAGGCACAATTCATAATTGCGAACCTGGTAATTAATTAACTGCTGCCAACTGTTTGTCTTTGATTTCCACAGGCGCGGTTAATGCCTCTTTCAAATCCGCACAGCCGAGTTTTTCCTCCAAAATTGCCATCACTTCGCGGCCGAAATCATTGGAATTCCGCTGCCAAGCTTCTAAACAAATCTGTCCGAAAAACGAACCCAAAGGCTCTGGATTCCACAGCAATTTGCGCGCTGTCCAAGGCATCAAACTCATGGGATCGTAACCAGGTTGCAGAATCTCCTGTTTAAAGGCGTATTCTTCCAAAATTGTGTGCGGCTGCAGGCCGATAAAGAAAATAGCTGGTTCTACTTTATCGGCTCCGAAAATTCGCTCTAATTCTCGGTGATAAGCAATAGTTTGCCGGATAGTTTCAAAGGTTTCGTCAATGACGTTAAACGAGTAATTAACTGAAACCACATCGTTGTAACCTGCTGCTTTTAAATCGCGGCAATTCTCTAAAACTACTCGCAAGTTGTAGCCCATCCGCATTTTCCGAACCAGTTCCTGAGAACCGCTGGTGATGCCGATTTCAAAGTAATTCATCCCCGTTTTTACCATCAAATCGCACAACTCGGGTGTGAGATTGTCCGCACGGATGTAAGCGGCCCAGTGTATGTCATCCATGCCGGCGGCGATGATTTTTTGCAATAATTCAACTGCATCATCGATGAATTTGCGTGCTGGGATAAATTGAGCGTCGGTAAACCAGAAATTGCGGATA
This sequence comes from Microcoleus sp. Pol7_B2, assembly GCF_036701035.1. Classification (NCBI taxonomy): domain Bacteria; kingdom Bacillati; phylum Cyanobacteriota; class Cyanophyceae; order Oscillatoriales; family Microcoleaceae; genus Microcoleus; species Microcoleus sp. Pol7_B2. Next base: position 1,876 of record NZ_JAUBQB010000108.1, read on the forward strand.
CCTCGATCGTACAATTGCCGCATCTCCGCCACCACCTCATCCGCCGGATTGATCCGCACTTGCTTGCCTTCAATCACCGTATAAATGCAGTAACAGCAATTATGAGGACAGCCGCGTTTGGTTTGGACTCCGACGTAGAAGTCCATATCTTGTAGATAATAGGAAAATTCCGGCCAAATCGTTTCGATGTAGTTATAGTCGCAAGCAGTTTTCTCGATGTTGGCTGGCTTTTCGTGAATTAGCCGATCCCGCGGCACAGTTTCTCCCACCACATAACATCTTTCCTCGGCCAAATCTTCGCCCTTAATTAACTTCTCCAGCAAAGCTTCGCCTTCCCCCACCGAAACCACAGTTCCCGTCGGCAAACTGCGTCCCAACTGCTCGTAAAACACGCTCACAGCACCGCCGCCGACCACTGCACGAGCTTCGGGGCGGTATTTCCGGGCCCGCTTCAATCCGCGCTTAATCAGTCCCAAATTGCGCCAGAGTTCGGTGTAGTAAGACGCGGCTAAACGCAGTCCTCCGAGTGCTCCCCGGAACTTGATCAGCGGATTTTTGGCGTAGTAAAACTCGAAGGCATTTTGCAGCGGATTGCCGCCCCTGCCACCCACGGGCGCGTAAATTTGAATGTCCCGCCAAGAGAAAACCAGTAGAGTCGGCTTAAACTCGTCTATGCTGGCATCTAAAGCTTTAGCGAAATCCAGGGGGGGTACGGCACCTAAATCAAAAATGCGCTGTTGGACATCGGGAAACAGCTTGTGTACGTGATCCGAAAGATACACAACTCCGATCGGGAAAATAGGATTGCAAGGGAGGCGAACGTACAGGACTCGGTTTTCTCGGTTTTCCATGATTGCCATATCCTAAAGTGGAACTTTTTCCGCTATGTTAATATTCTTTTAATATAACTTTACAATCTGTCTAATTTTCGCAATTTGACATTAAATATTCTTAAATTTTTCTATGGGGATTAAGGCCGAGCTTGTTGATGTCGATCGGCGACAGCAGCAGAAAAAAGCTAATTTTTAAGTCAATACAGGGTATTTTGGCTTAAAATCCCAGCGGGGAGTCAAAAAGCCGATATTTATCCGGTTAAATTTAAATTTATGTACGATCGGTCTCTAATGTGTTAGAGAGTTGGTAGTCGGCTTTACAGTAGGCTGGGATCGCGTAGTGTTAGCCTGAGAAGATAACTAAAACTTTTAGGCAAGGCTCCCTCAGCAGTTATGGCTCAAATTCTTGACCCCGTACCCTCAGACACCGACAGCAAGATTCTGTGCTGCTACGTCAACGCCACCAGTCAGATTCAGATTGCTCGCATCGCCAACATTCCTAACTGGTACTTTGAACGAGTGGTGTTTCCCGGACAGCGCTTAGTGTTTGAAGCGATGCCGGCCGCAGCATTGGAAATTCACACCGGGATGATGGCGAGTGCAATTTTGTCGGATAAAATTCCTTGCGATCGCTTGCAGATTAACGAAGGCCCCTATTCAAACGTCAATCCTAGCAGATCCCCAGACGCAGTTCAGGGCGATCGAACAGCGATGGCCCGCCGCCCCAAATCCCGAGAAATCTCAGAACCTTTGACTGTACCGGCGCTAACCGCCGTTGATTAATCGGAGTTGTGAGTTTTGAGTTATAAATTGTCAGTTAATTGATAACTCCGCGCTCAAAATTCCAACTTCAGCAAAGTGGTAAAAACTCAACACTTAAGAATCAAAGTTTGTGAAATGAATTTTAGATCAAAACTCGCAACTGCAAAGATTGTCCGGTTTTTCGTATTTCCCTGAGTTTTGTTGGCGGGCTCGACAACTGTGCCAAAATATCCTTAAACAGCTTCTCGAATTTCAGCCATGTCAGCAAAACCTATCGCATTTCCCCCATCTTCTGCCCCAGTATTTGAGCCGGCGATATTCCGGCTTTCTCCCCTGATTAGAATCACGCTGTTGAGCTTGTACACAGCCCTGACAATTCCCTTGCCCTTTTTGTCGGAAGTAACCAAAGCACCGGTTCCCTCGGCCGCACTCTGGGCGGCAATTTTTGTCGGGGCTGTGGGCCTCTACGGCGTGCTCAGTGAAAGGGTAATTTTGAGCGAGGAGGGGATTGAAGTCACATATCCCAACTGGTTTCCGCGTTTGTTTCGCAAGGGTTGGTCGCTACCTTGGACTGAGGTAAAAGCTCTCAAACCTCGATCGACCGGTCAAGGAGGTTTAGTTTACTATTTTTTGAGTCATTCGGGAGAAGGTTATTTGCTGCCAATGCGGGTGGCTGGATTTGGTAAATTAGTCGGTTTGGTGGAAGCAAAAACAGGTATTGATACTAGAGATGTCCGCCCTTTGTCGCAGCCTTGGATGTATCTTATTTTACTTTTATGTACGCTGCTGTTGCTGTTGGTAGATGCGTGGACTATTGTTACGGCGATCGGAATCAAAGGTAATCTGTAATATTATCTCCGGTATAATAACCGTTATAAAGTTGGTAGTTAGGACTTCAGTCCTCATAAAACTTGCTCGGAGTGAAGTCCTCACTAAGCTTTACTGCATTTAGTTTTTACCTTTAGGGCGGGCTAGAAGGCCACCCCAAAAGAGTTCCCATAAAAATACAGCTTATTCCATGTAGAGCCTTTATGATAAAGATTAGGTACAATAATAGCAGTGAGGAAACCAATTCCAAATATTTTCTGATGTAACTTCATTAAACGCAAACCAAGAGTGCTTTTCCTAACTCTTGATAATTAGTCGTCTTGATAGAACGGAGAATATTTTTAAGTTGTGACCATCATTTTTTTTATTGGGGAGAAGTCCGGCGAATAGGGCGACAAGTATATTAATTTGGCCGCTTTTTTTAGATGGCTTTTTCTACTTCTTCTCCGGTATGAATAGTACAATTATCCATTACTACACAAACCGCTTTCCCTAACTTTGGCACTAATTTTCGGATAATAAAAGCCTCAAATGTAATTCCATAAGTTGTACCTATTAAATTAACTGATGTTAAGATTTCGTTGACCGATATAGCTCCAATTATTGAGACATTTCTTCCGCGTTTATTCGGTTTTGATCCCTTGGCTCTTGAACCTTTTAGCCTCCCTTGCATATAACCTAACCATTGCCAAGTTTACTCCACATTCATCAATGAATATTAAGTCTTTGAAACAAACTTCTCTAATTTTTTGCCAGAACTCGTATCGCAGGTTCTGAACTCTGGAGCGTGCCTTTGTCTGACGGGAAAAGAGTTTTTTTTTCTTGCGTCATGTTTAAGAGTTTTGCCATTCTTCCCATCGTTGCTACGCTGATGGTAAAACCAATTTTTTGGTACAGTAAATAACGGAGTTCTTCTAGAGTTGCATCATTGTTTGCTTCAATCAATTCCGCTCTCGATTAGCAGTTGTTCTGCATTCAGTTTTAATTTGACTCCACATCGCTCAGTGCGAGGAGCAATATGCAAGGGTGTCACGATACTGTTTAACCAATTTTTGGACAAAACTTAGGGCTACACAAAAACGGTTAGCTATTGCTCTTTGTGACAGCGGTTCATTATGGTACACATCCATTATTTTTTCTCTAAAATCAATCGAATAAGTTTTCATTTTTACTAATGCGTGATCCTTGCTAAAATTTGAGATAGTTGTCATTCTAGTGACTGCTGCGGGTCGAGGGACTACTGCTCGAAGAGCGACCCATTTAATTAGAGCTGTATAACATTTTGAAGTTCTATATTTTTCACTCCGTTTAAGTCAGTTATATTATACCTCATCTTTCTAAGAAATGCTATAGAACCCATTTGATATCTAGGAAGCTAGCCTCTTAATCATCAACCTAATAAAACAAAGATTCATCTTGGCAGTTGCATTATCTAAGGTTCTCTCGAAGTTTTGGATGAGAATTTTACACCTTTCCATCCAAGAATTGGAGCGCTCGATGACTCACCTCGCTTTAACTGGCACAAATCCCGATTGTCCTCTTTCTTCTTTTTGTTTTTTTGAGGGTTTTTCCAAGAGTTCAAACTTAATTTTGGTGAGAATTGGTGGGTAAATTTTATTTAACTCAGCATTCAAATGGTCGGGGTGATATCCGTGGTCTAGCAAGATAGTGATTTTGGGAACATTAACGGGTTGAGACTTGAAATAATTGATGTTTTTGCTTAACATTTCAATTAAACCTGCATCATCTGATAAGCTAGCTTTCGTGCAGTGAGTAAAAAATGGAAACCCAAGCGTATCAACCGCTAGATGTCTTTTAATACCATTGGTTGATTTGTAAAAACAATAACATGAGCGATGCAATACTGGCATTACAGGTATTTTTAACTGCCTGTGAATCGATTATCATCAATGTAGTCCACTTCGGTTTTTTTTTACTTGCAATCGGACGCTTTGAATGTAAGACCCTCATCAACTCTTCAAGCACACCTTGAGAGCGCCACGGTTTGTAATGCCAATATACGGTTGAGTAGGGAGGTAAATCTTTTGATAGGTCTGCCCAATTGCAACCATTCTTGAGTTGATAGAAGATGCCATTTAAAATTTCTCTTTGAGTCCAGTTAGGGGGTCGATTTTTCTTTTTTAGCGGCAAAATTTGAGAGAGTAAGGGTGACAAAACTTCCCATTCAGCATCTGTGAGATTAGTAGAGTACGGCATCGCCCGATAGAGTGTTTTGATGGTAATTTTACATCAACGAGCCTCAGCGGGGACAACCAACTTGAAAACCTTTCCAGGCTAAGCTTTAACCCCAAAATCTCAACAAACAGCTCACAGCAGGCAATCGACTGCTATGAGCCTCACGCCCGCTACGAGTAGATCGCCGGCTGTGAGTCCATCGCCCGCTGTGAGCCGATCGCCTACTGTGAGTCGATCACCTGCTGCTGGGATCATCAAAAGATCTCAAATGGGTTCTATAACCTGACGAAGTTTACCTTTATCGGATGTTGAGGCCTTGCGCTCTACTCGATCAGATGCAATGTTTTTGAGGAGAGCTTTTAACTGACTGTCATCCATGCTTTAACTTATTTCGCGTAAATTATTTTTACTGCTGGCTAACAACAGACTGCGGCTACTTGGGTAATTGTTAAGAGTTTAAATAAAAAAGTTTATTGTCAATTACTACTTACCAACTTCCCGCAGCAGCCGCTCAATTAAATGGCTAATTCACTTCACTCAGCCTGCGCAAATTCAAAATGTCGCTCATCTTTTTAATTTGCATACAAGTCCGCTCGAACTGTTGTTTATCCTGGATATCCATGCACAAGTCAATTAATGCGGGCAATCCGGGATATGTTTTGACTTGAGCGCTGCGGACGTTTACTTGGTTGTCCTTCAAATGCGATAACACATCATTGAGAACTCCCACTCGATCGAGGGCTTCAATTTGAATGTTAACCGGATAAGTGTTGGGTCGAGATTCATTGCGGTTGCTGGAATTCCAACTCACAGGAACCAAGCGATCGCCTGGTACGCTCTCAACATTTGAACAGCCTTGCCGGTGAATCGAAATTCCGCGAGTGCGAGTCACAACTCCAATAATTGATTCCCCAGGAATCGGACAGCAACAGCCGGATAAATGGTAGAGCAATCCCTCTACACCTGCGATCGGCGATTTGCTCGGAGACGAACTAGGTACTGGTTTCGGTGCCGTCGATGCAGGTATTAGCTGGGGCACTTCGTGGGTTCCTGCGGGAGCAGCTTCAATTTTTTGCTGCACTTTTACTAAATCTCGCAGTCGATTTACTACGAGATTTAGGGTGACTTCGCCGTAGCCCAAACCGGCGATTAAATCTTCGACACTGTGGTAGTTGCAGCGCTGAGCCACCGATTGCATGGGCTCAGATTTTAGCAAAGATTCCAAGCCATTTTTACCTAATTCTTTTTCCAGCAATTCCCGGCCGCGAGCGAGATTTTCATCTCGGTGCGATCGCTTCAACCATTGGCGAATTCGGTTTTTGGCTCCGTTTGTCTTGACAAAATTCAGCCAGTCGGAACTCGGATGACCATTTTTTTGGGTCAAGATTTCTACAATATCGCCGTTCTTTAAAACCTTGTCTAGTGTTACCATTCGCCCGTTGACTCTGGCACCTGTGCAGTGATTGCCAATTTCTGTGTGAATACGGTAAGCAAAATCTACGGGAGTTGATCCGCTATTGAGAGCAATCACGTCTCCGTTAGGAGTAAAAACGTAAATATCTTCGTCGAATAAGTTGTCCTTAATACTTTGTAAATATTCGCGATCGTCTTTGAGGTCGCTTTGCCATTCTAGGAGTTGTCGCAGCCAAGTAAATTTCTCGTCGTCGCCGGTGACTGTTGTGTTAGAACCGCCAGTTTCTTTGTATTTCCAGTGCGCGGCAATGCCGTATTCTGCAATGTGGTGCATTGCTACGGTGCGGATTTGCACTTCGATGGGGCGGCCGCTGGTTCCGATTACTCCGGTGTGCAAAGATTGGTAGCGGTTGGCTTTTGGTAAACCGATATAATCTTTAAAGCGGCCGGGAATCGGGCGGAAAGAATCGTGGACGATCGCCAAAGCCCGATAACAGTCATCATTGGTTTCTACTATGATCCGCACCGCCGCAATATCGTACACTTGCTTAAACCCTTTTTGGCGGCGCTGCATCTTCCCGTAAATCCCGTACAAATGTTTGGGACGACCGCTAACTTCATAGCATTTAATGCCTAAATTGTCAAGCCTTTCTCGCAAACTATCTGTGACTTCTGCGAGTTGAGTTTCTCGATCGGCCCGCTTCTCTGCCACCAATTCTTGAATTTCGCGGTAAGCTTCGGGTTCCAGGTATTTAAACGCTAAATCTTCCAATTCCCACTTAAAGCGGCCAATACCCAAACGGTTCGCTAGGGGAGCAAAAATATCTCGGGTTTCTAGGGCAATACTGCGCTGCTTTTCTTCGGACAAATGCTCCAAAGTCCTCATGTTGTGCAGCCGATCTGCCAGTTTGACGACAATGACGCGAATATCTTTAGCCATTGCTAGGAACATTCGGCGGAAATTTTCCGCAAGGCGCTCTGTTTTGCTGGAAAAATTAAACTTAGAAAGCTTGGTGACACCTTCAACCAACTGTCGCACTTCGGCGCCGAACCGCTGTTCTATTTCTTCGAGAGTAATATCTGTATCTTCAACAATGTCGTGGAGGAAGCCGGCGGCAATCATGACGTTGTTGCCGCCCATATACCGCAGTATTCCAGCGACAGCTACCGGATGGCAAATGTAAGGTTCTCCAGATTTGCGGTACTGTCCTTCGTGCAAGTCGCGGGCAAATTCAAAGGCCCGACAAATTAAGCTGTCGTCAGTCGAGCAATTCGGGTTAGGGTCCCCATCAGGCTGCGATCGAGTATTCAGGCATTCTTGCAGCCAGTCGGGAACTACAGCAGGATCGATCGAAGGAGAGGGAGTCAGAGTGTTCGCGTTCATGGGGTACACCTTTAAAACTTAGAAATACAAATGGTTAAAAGCCGGTTTCCGGTTGAATTGCCGAAATTATGTGTTTAGCTATACTAAACTAATTGAATGCCACAATTTGCAATTCAAAAAAATAGTCGATTTTTCTCAAACTATACCTATGTAATCCCGAGTCGCCCCCCCTCGTAGGTAGGAAAATATAGTGACACCACTGCCGCCGCCGCAGTCTGTCGCTCGGGGAAAATCGGGTAAAATAAGCATATTTTGGCGGTAGCAGTTGAGGTTGCGGGGGGATCGGCATTTACCGGCAACGCTAAACTAAAAGCAGCAGCCAGAAGGGTAGAGCCAGGGAAACAAATCAAAAAAAGTTCTCACAAAACAGGGAATTGCTCCAAAAACGCACGGCTTCCCTCCATATGAGCAAACTTAAGTAAGTATCTACTTTGATTATAAATACAAATTTGTTTACAAAATCATGATATTGTCCGAAGACCGCCGCCAGTGCTACCAAGAATTACAGCAAGCACTAGAACAACTACAAAGAACTGCTGCACAGGATAATCTGGATGGGGCCGCGCTGGCGATCGAATACAGAAAAGTGCAACAATTTTTCGGAAACCAAATTATGAGAGCCGAAAGCGATGAGTTAGACGCCTCAGAAACACCCCCAGAGCAGTCCTATTTGACGGAAATTCACAAGCAACTGCGGTTGTTGGGGACAGATGTCACGTTTTTGCAAGCGTCGCGCCAGCCAGCGACAGCAAAGGCGAGGCAAACTGCGGCGATCGCGCGGCTCAACACGCTAATTGGCTACTGTGGCGCGCTGCTACAAAAAAATTCTGGTTCTTCAGGGCCCGCCCAGATACAGAATTAATAATTGAATTAACAGGGAATTAAGAAGGCAAGGAGAAATAAAGCGGTGGAATGTCCAAAATGTAAACATCCCAACTTAGAAGGCGGCACCTTAGCCGGCAGTATGTCAGTGCAGTGGTGTCCCAACTGTTACGGTATCTGGATTCCAGGCAGAGAATACGAAGCTTGGCAAAAAGAACAGAGCCAGTGGTACAACAAATCCGAGAAGCCTGATGCGACTGGGACTCTCGGCATAGAATTCACACCGTCTGTCTACGACAGCAAAGCAGCGCTGTGTCCCGAAGACGGTCACTATCTGTCGCGGGCGAAAGTTCCCTTCAGCAGAGTCCCCTTTTACATAGAGCGCTGTATGTTGTGCGGGGGCATTTGGTGCGATAACGGCGAGTGGGACATTCTCGAAAGTCTGGGATTCCACACCGAGATTGACAAGATGTTTTCTCCGAATTGGCAAGCTAAGGCGCGCGTGCAAGAACTCGCCTCTCGGGAACGTCAAGTGCTGACTGAGAAGCTGGGGCCGGATATCGCCGGATATGTGTTGGAACTGGCGGAAGTTTTAGCAGACCATCCTCACGCAGATTGTGCGGCTACTTACATACTGCGGAGAGCTGAGTTGAAGCGAAAGGAAATTTAGTCAGTTGGCTGTTGACAGTTGACTGTTGACTGTTAACGGTTGACTGTTGACTGGTGTTAGTAAACGGTTGGTCGGTTAATGATGTAGTGATAAAATCTTTGTTTGTAGCAATTTCTATTGGTATTTACAAACAGCATAGTTGACGGTTGACTGTTAACGGTTGACTGTTGACTGTTGTTAGTAAGCGGTTGGTCGGTTAATGATGTAGTGATAAAATCTTTGTTTGTAGCAATTTCTATTGGTATTTACAAATAGCATATCTGTCTCTTGCCAATAACTAATAAGTCCTGAACCCTACTAATAACTAACAACTAACCGCCACTATATTGATAAATAATAAATAACAACAGACAACAGTTAACCGTCAACAGACAACAGACAACAGACAACAGTTAACCGTCAACAGACAACAGACAACAGACTAAGGACTAATAACTAATGACTAATGACTCTTCTCTATTTTCCGTTGACAATCTGCGAGTAGCTTATCCTCAGCGGCGAGGCCAATCTGGTTGGGCCGTTGACGGGGTTTCCCTGACGCTGAAACCGGGGGAAAAGCTCGGATTAGTTGGGGAGTCTGGCTGCGGTAAGTCAACTTTGGGAAGGGCGGCGATGCGGTTGCTGCCGGATTCAACGCTGATTGAGGGGCGAGTTAGTTTTGCTGGAGAGTCGGTGTTTGATATGAATGCTTCGCGGCTGAGACGGTTTCGGGGCGAAGCTGTAGCATTGATTTTTCAAGATCCGATGACTCGTCTCGATCCTTTGATGACTGTAGGAGAACATTGCATCGAGACTTTGCAAGCTCACAGACCGAATTTGGATCGCAAGCAAGCTAAGAAACGGGCAATAGAAACTCTGGAAGCTGTGAAAATTCCCGCGTCTCGCTGGTCGCAATTTCCCCACGAATTTAGCGGCGGAATGCGACAAAGAGTAGCAATTGCTTTGGCTCTTTTGCTCGATCCCAAATTAATTGTGGCGGACGAACCGACTACAAGTTTGGACGTAACTGTAGCTGCTCAGATTTTGCAGGAATTAACCAGACTTTGCGAGGAACGGGGAACGGCTATTTTGTTGATTTCTCACGATTTGGCGATGGTGGCTGAGTATTGCGATCGCATTGCGGTGATGTACGGCGGTAAAGTCGTAGAAACAGGGCCGGTGCAAAACGTTTTTGAAAAGCCCCAGCACGAATATACTCGATCGCTCCTCAAAGCAGCTTTGCACATTCAAGCCGATTCTGAAAAAGGGTTAGCATTCGAGGAAATCAGGACTGAAGCCGTTACTGCAAACTTAACAAATTCGCCTCTTTTGACCGTAACGAATTTGCAGCAACACTACAGTTTAGAAAGCAATTTATTGGATCAGTTGTTTTCCAGGAATCGCCAGGTAATTAAAGCAGTAGACGGCGTTAGTTTAGAGCTACAACGGGGAGAAATTCTAGGGCTGGTGGGGGAGTCCGGCTGCGGCAAAAGTACCTTGTCACGCACGATTTTGCAGCTAATTACCGCGACGGGCGGCAAAGTTGTATTTCAAGGAATAGATATAACTGCCCTGAACCGCGATGCTGTGAGGAAGCACCGCCGCGAAATGCAAATGATCTTTCAAGACCCCCACGCTTGCCTGAATCCGATGATGACTGTCGGGCAAAGTATTGCTGACCCTTTGTTTATTCACAAATTAGCTAATGGCAGCGAAGCTAAAAAACAAGTAATCCAAATGTTAGAGCGGGTGGGTTTAACTCCAGGGGAGGATTTCTTTCGCCGCTATCCGGGGGAATTGTCAGGAGGACAACAGCAGCGAGTTTCGATCGCCCGCGCTTTGATTACTCGGCCGCAACTGATAATTTGCGACGAACCTGTGAGTATGCTGGATGCCAGCGTGCAGACTCAAGTTTTAGAGCTGATGTTGGAGTTGAAGCAAGAATTTAATTTGACTTATCTGTTTATTACGCACGATTTGTGGGTGGCGAGATTTTTTTGCGATCGCATTGCGGTAATGAATGCTGGAAAAATTGTTGAAATCGGTAAGACTAGGGATATTTTTACTAATCCACAGCACCCTTACACTCAGCAATTGTTGCAGGCTGCTCCTTTACTGGCTCGAACTCAATAGAAAGGTAGAAAATTGGGGCCATCTAATGTCTGTCACGGGCTTCTAGATGGATTTCGGAAATTTCCGGTTAAATTCGCTAAAGTGAAGGCAGACATTTCAAATCCTTCCACCGACACCAAGCACGATATGGCAGAATCTGACCTAGGCAGTTTTGCGGTGCCACCCGAAGCCTCATTCGCGATCGCACAAGATGAAGACACCGAGAGCGATCGTCCGACGGTAGCTCGGTCGTCAGCATACAACAACTGGTCTGCCGACGATCCAGTGGGAGCTTTGTTCAAGGAAATGGCTCGGTATCCTCTACTAACAGCAGCCGAAGAAGTAGAGTTGGCGCGCCGCGTTCAAGAATTGGTAGCCCTGGATGAACTAGAACAGCGTTTGCAGCAGGAATTGGACAGAGTGCCGACAAAAGCTGAACTCGCAACGGCTTTGGGGATAAGCGAAACTCAACTGCAACAGCTTCGCCACCAGTGCCAGTCGGCGAAACGGAAAATGATCAGCTCGAATTTGCGCTTGGTGGTTTCGATTGCCAAACGCTATCTTAATCGGGGCGTGCCTTTTCTCGATTTAATTCAGGAAGGAGCTTTGGGTTTGAATCGGGCAGCCGAAAAGTTCGATCCGGAGAAGGGTTACAAGTTTTCTACTTATGCCTATTGGTGGATTCGCCAAGGAATTACCCGGACAATTGCCAATCAAGGGCGGACGATTCGCTTGCCTGTTCACATTGTCGAACAGTTAAATAAACTCAAAAAAGTTTATCGAGATTTGAAGCGTTCTCTTCAACGCAATCCAAGTGAAACTGAACTTGCTAGAGAAATGCAAGTTACTTGCGAACAGCTTCGTTACCTCCAGCAAGTACGTCGGCAATCTTTGTCTCTCAACCACCGCATCGGTTCCGAAGAAAGTTCGGAACTTTTGGATGTTCTCGAAGATAACGCGACGCAATCTCCCGAAGCTCAGATGAATGAGATGATGATGCGCCAAGATATTTTGGAGGTGTTGGACAGTATTTTGACTGAGCGGGAAAAAGAGATTGTTGCTATGCGTTACGGTTTGCTGACCGGCGAACCTTACACTTTAGAAGAGGTCAGCAGTTTGTTCAATTTGTCCCGCGAACGAGTCCGTCAAATTCAAAATAAGGCAATGCGAAAGCTGCGCCGCCCTCAAGTGACGGAACGATTGAAGGGCTGGTTGAAATAAGCAAAAAAAATTGAGTTGGCATTTTGAAAAATCTTAAAATTATTGTGGGGTGGCACTCCGAGGCTATCGAAAATATGCTGGTTCAAGGTAGAAAAAATTAATAAAAAATTACAAATTAAAAATGTCTTAATGTGGTATTTTTAATTGTTGATTGTCGCTGACTACTTACTTATTTATGTCTTCTGAGGTAATTTTGCGTCCAGCTACCCGCGCCGACGTGCCGGTGCTGTTTGATTTGATTAAAGCTTTAGCTGAGTACGAAAAATTATCTCATGCCGTTACTGGCAATGCCGTTGATTTGGAGCATCATTTGTTTGGCGATCGACCTTTTGCTGAAGCGATTTTAGCCGAGTGCGAAGGCCAAGTTGTGGGCTGGGCGCTGTTTTTTTACAATTATTCTACTTTTTTAACTCAGCCGGGAATTTATTTGGAAGATTTGTTTGTGATCCCTGAGTTTCGAGGGCGGGGGATTGGCAAATCTTTGATAGTTTATTTAGCGCAGTTGACGGTTGAAAGGGGCTGCGGGCGTTTGGAATGGAGCGTTTTGGATTGGAATGAATTGGCGATCGGATTTTACAAGGGTATTGGTGCTGATGTAATGCCCGACTGGCGGATTTGCCGGGTTGCGGGCGAGTCTTTGGCAACTTTGGCATCCAAACAAGTGTAAAAACCCCTCGATAAGACTGGGCGATTGCAATTGATCCTACAAAAATTTTCGTCTCTCTCGCTTGAGACTAAGAAATCAAGGTGTGTACCGCGCACCTTACAACGAATCAGTAGGGTGCGCCACAAGCACCTTACAACAAATCTGTAGCGCCTCAAATCTTGGGTTGCGTAAATCCGAGTAGATATAGTCATTTCAAATAAATGTGAGACAGAGGTAAGATCATGATAAAATCGATAAAAATAGTTAATTAGAAAAAAA
>NZ_JAUBQB010000109.1:0-14976 GCF_036701035.1 Microcoleus sp. Pol7_B2
GCACGCTAACTTACTCTCCATTTTTGGAAACAATACCTAATTTACCAGGGTTTGAGCCTTAACTGAACCGTATTGGTCTATAGACAATGTGCTGTTTGTTATACTCATTTTTGGGGATTTCATTCAGAAGTGCTACCTTTTAAAAGACATCGGTCTGTAGGCAAAGAATCTGGTAATACCACTTATATTGAAAGACCTAATAATACTTTACGGCAGCGAATTTCTCGTTTGGTTGTAAAACATTGTCTTTCTAAAAAAACTGCTTTCACCATACTAGGGCAATTTTAAACTTTGTACATCACTATAATTATTGCCTAAGAAAACGCTATCATTACTGTGGATGACTACCCAACTTTTTTCTGTTAAGATTAGAGAGTTTGAGGGTGAATACTAAAAATATAAATCAGGACTTAGGGTATGCAAAAGCGACAATTGGGTACATCACAAATTCAGATTACCCCGATAATTATGGGGACTTGGCAAGCTGGGAAGCGGATGTGGGTGGGAATTGAGGATGCTGAAACTGTCAAAGCCATGCGCGCGGCTTTTGAGGCAGGTATTACCACCTTTGATACGGCTGAGGTTTACGGAGAAGGGCATTCGGAACAAATTATCGGTCAAGCACTTTCAGATGTGCGATCGCAAGTAGTTTATGCTAGCAAAGTTTTCGCCAACCACCTGAAACCCGAGTTGGTAATCGAAGCCTGCGATCGCTCGCTCAAAAACCTCAACACCGATTATATCGACCTTTACCAAATCCACTGGCCCGCTGGCAGTTGGAATTCCGAGTTAGTGCCAATTGCAGACACAATGGACGCCCTGAACAAGTTAAAAGAACAGGGAAAAATTCGGGCGATCGGCGTTTCCAACTTTTCCCGCGCCCAAATAGAAGAAGCCGCCCAATACGGACGCATCGACAGCTTGCAACCGCCATATTCTCTGTTTTGGCGCTGGGTAGAAAAAGAGGCTATGTCCTATTGTGTGGACAATCATATCTCAATCATTGCCTATTCATCTCTAGCTCAAGGAATATTGACAGGTAAATTCGGGCCAGAACACAAGTTTGAAGAAGGCGACCACCGCGACAAAAATAAGCTGTTCATCAAAGAAAATTACGCCCGAGTGCAAACAGCATTAAATCAACTCAGGCCAATTGCCGATCGCCACCAGACAAGCTTAGGAAATTTAGCTTTAGCTTGGTTGATTTCCCAGCCACAAACAAATGCAATTGTCGGCGCGCGCGACGGGAAACAAGCAGCCGAAAATGCTAAAGCTGCTGAGGTAAAATTGAGTGAAGAGGAATTAAAAGAAATTGACGCGATCGGGCGCAAAGTCACCGATAATTTAGACGATAACCCCGTTATGTGGAATTTCTAAAAGAGTTAATTCAGGACTAGAAAAACCTCTATATGTAGGGTGCGCCGGACCGCGCACCTTACCCCTATAAGTAGCGCGTAGAACCACTGTTTTAATAAGTTCTATAAATTTTATAGAGTCTGACAAGAGGTATAATATTGACTGCCTAGTGCAAATATTCAAAAACATAAAATCTCAAATCCATAATCCCAAATCTAAAATCTAAAATCTAAAATCTAAAATCTAAAATCGAATGAGTTACTGCCTAAACCCCAACTGTTCCAAGCCACAAAACCCTCCCGCAGCCAAAATTTGTAGGAATTGCCGTTCAAAACTGCTGCTGCGCGATCGCTACCGGGCTATAAAGGCGATCGGACAAGGCGGTTTTGGTAGAACATTCCTCGCCGTTGACGAAGATAAACCCTCAAAACCTCGCTGCGTCATCAAACAATTTTTACCCCCAGAAACCCCACTCATCCCATCAGCAAGCAATCGCAACAGCAAAAAAGCAGCCGAACTTTTTGAACAAGAAGCAATGCGATTAGACGAATTGGGCAAACACCCTCAAATTCCAGAACTATTAGCCTATTCCATCCAAGACAGCAGACAATATGTAGTCCAAGAATTTATCGACGGGCAAAATTTAGCACAAATTGTAGAAACAGAAGGCACATTTACAGAAAATCAAATTCAAGACTTACTCAATAGCTTATTACCTGTCCTTCACTTCATCCATTCCCACAACGTTATTCACCGAGATATCAAACCCGGAAACATCATCCGCCGCGCCGACAAACAATTAGTTTTAGTAGACTTTGGCGCTGCCAAAATTGCCACAGGTACAGCCTTACTCAAAACAGGAACCAGCATCGGCAGCCCCGAATACATCGCCCCCGAACAAGCCAGAGGCAAAGCATTTTTTACCAGCGATTTGTACAGTTTAGGCGTAACTTGTTTGTATTTGCTAACTCAAGTTTCCCCTTTTGACCTGTTTGACCCTGGTGAAGATGCCTGGATCTGGCGACAATATTTAGCGAACAACCCAGTCAGCGAACAACTAGGGAAAATTTTAGATAAAATGATTGCCAATGCTACCAACCGCCGCTATCAAACGGTTGTTGAAGTATTAAAAGAAATTAATCCTCAATCTGCGATCGATCTAGCAATTCCTCAAACAAATTCCAAGTTAGTTAAACCTGGAATAACTCATGCCCCGCCCCAACAGCAAACCTATAACTGGCAATGTTTTCACACCCTCACAGGTCACAAAAAATTAATTTACTCTGTGGCTTTCAGCCCCAACGGAGAAGTTGTAGCCAGCGGCAGCGATGACAAAACAATCAAGCTGTGGCGAGTTGAAGACGGGCAAGAAATAGTTACTCTTGCAGGACACGCTAACTCGGTTTATACAGTAGCCTTCAGTCCGGACGGACAGATGCTAACCAGCAGCAGCCACGACAAAACTGTCAAAATTTGGCGGATGAAGGATGGGCAAGAAATCCGCACCCTAATCGGTCACAGTAACTCAGTTTACGGCGCAGCTTTCAGTCCCGATGGCGAAATTATTGCTAGCAGCAGTTGGGACAAAACAATCAAGCTTTGGCGAGTCAAAGACGGGCAAGAAATTCGCACGCTTGCGGGTCACATCAATTTAGTTTATTTTGTTGCTTTTAGCCCTGATGGCGAAACTCTTGCTAGCTGCAGTTGGGACAGAACAGTCAAAATTTGGCGAGTTAAAGATGGGAAGCTACTTCGCACAATTACAGACCATACAGACTCGGTTCGCTGTATAGCTTTTAGTCCAAATGGAGAGTTTTTGGCTAGCGGCAGCCATGACAATACTATTAAAATTTGGTGGGTCAAAGATTGGCAAGAAGTTTTAACTATCACAGGACATTCTTGGTATGTTGATTCTATTTCTTTTAGTCCCGATGGCGAGATTATGGCTAGTAGCAGCAATCAAACTATCAAAATTTGGCGAGTGAAAGACGGTCAAGAAATCTGTAATATTGCAGGTCATACTAACTCTGTTTATTCCGTTAGTTTTAGCCCGGAAGGAGAGTTTTTGGCTAGCTGCAGCAGTGACAAAACTATTAAGATTTGGCAGAATATGATGTTTGTTTAATTTTCCATAATAATTAAAGTTGTAAATCATGATAAAGATTGTAACCAAAAGATTTCTGCTGCGTGACTTTGTAGATACCGATCGATCGCCATTCTTGGAGTATCAAGCCGATCCGCGCAACCAGACATTTTACGAACCCGATCGCTCTAGTCCCGACCAGGCCGCACGTTTATTTGAGATGTTTCAGGCATGGGCTGGCGATCGCCCTCGACTCAATTACCAACTGGCGATCGTACAACGACAGAAACCTTACGCGCTTGTCGGTTGCTGTGGATTGCGGGGAAGATTGTCTGAAACTGGTGAGATGGAATTTGGTCTTGAACTGGCACCAGCCTATTGGGGGCGATATGCCTACGCGATCGAGGTGGGGCGTGCGCTGCTCGACTTTGGGTTCACGGAACTGAATCTGAAGGCGATCTCCGGGTCTACCGTGAGTGCAAATACCCGGATCGCTCGGTTGGCCCAGTGGATAGGAGCAGAGGTGGTGGCTATTCGCCCAGGGTCATCATGGATGTCCGATCGCGGTTGGAGCGAGGTCGATTGGCGGATTGCACGGGCGCAATGGGAGCATCGTACTCTGCGGCACGGCCGATAATATATGTTTCTTGTTTGAACGGTTTATGAATGAGACAGCAGCCAATCAAATCCGTCAGCAGGTGGAAGCTGTGTACCGATCCGAGTCGCGCCGCGTTTTAGCCACACTGATCCGCTTGCTCGGTGACTTCGATCGCGCCCAAGAGGCGATGCACGAAGCCTTCGCTGTGGCTGTAGCGCAATGGCCCCGTGACGGCATTCCCGCTAACCCGCGATCGTGGCTTGTTTCAGTGGGTCGCTTTAAAGCGATCGACACCATCCGCCGTCGCGCCCGCTTTGATACGCACTTAGCAGAACTCGCTCAACAGCTCGATCCGAGTGACACCACGATCGAGGATGACGAGGACCTTGAGGACGATCGCCTGCGCTTGATTTTCACTTGCTGTCATCCGGCCCTGTCGCCAGAAGCTCAGGTAGCGCTGACGCTGCGGGAAGTCTGCGGACTCAGTACCGAGGAAATTGCCAGCGCCTTCCTGATTGCTCCCCCCACGTTGGCGCAGCGGATCGTGCGGGCCAAGGCGAAGATCCGCGACGCACGCATTCCTTATCAAGTGCCGTCGATAACCGATTTGCCCGATCGATTGGACACCGTGCTTCAAACGATCTACCTGGTGTTTAACGAAGGGTACGCGGCCTCATCTGGCAGCTCGCTGACGCGGGCCGATCTCGCTGACGAAGCGATCCGTTTGGGACGGCTGCTAATGGAACTGTTGCCAGACTCCGAGGTGATTGGACTCCTGGCGCTGATGCTGCTGCAAGAATCGCGGCGCACTGCACGCACTTCCTCCACAGGCGACCTCATCCTTCTAGAAGACCAAGATCGATCGCTCTGGAATCAAGCACAAATTTCTGAAGGCAGGTTACTGGTGCAGCAATCGCTATCATCAGGACGGTTTGGTTCGTACACGCTTCAGGCTGCGATCTCAGCGGTGCATTCAGAGGCCCAGAGTGCTGCTGCAACGGACTGGGCGCAGATTGTGGGCTTATACGACCTGCTCGTGCAATTAGAGCCGTCCCCCGTTGTTGCCTTAAATCGGGCGGTGGCAGTGGCAATGCGTGATGGCCCCTTAGCGGGACTGCAATCGATCGACCAAATATTAGCGCGCGGCGATTTGGCAGACTACCATCTGGCACACTCCGCGCGAGCCGATTTGTGTCGGCGGCTGGGCAGAACTGCTGATGCCAGAGAATCCTACCAAAAGGCGCTGGCGATCGTGAAACAGGAACCAGAGCGTCGTTTTCTCGAAAAACGCCTTCGCGAGTTATTAAGCTGAAAAAATTTTTTGCTGCGCTGTCGATTTGCAGCCTCGCCGAACGACTACTGAATGAAGGCGACTATCTCAGATCGATTCCGGTTGCACCGGAATGATTGTTGACTGTTGACTGTTGACGGTGAGTCAAAAAACTGAAAATTGCGCTGATATTTGTTGGCAGCTTGATTCGACTTTACGCCCATCGAATTTTGGAGGTAACGATGAAATATATATTGCTGATTTACAGCGACGAAAATGCCTGGACTGAAAGCGAGCTGCAGCAATGCTACGCCAAGTCTTTGCAGCTAACCCAAGAACTGCAAGCCAACGGTCAATATTTGGGTGCTTCGCCGCTACACTCGATCGCCACAGCAACCAGTATTCGAGTGCGCGACGGCAAAAAAATTGTCACCGACGGGCCGTTTGCGGAGACGCGCGAACAACTCGGCGGCTACTTTCTGATCGATGCCAAAGATCTTGACGAAGCGATCGCGATCGCAGCACGCATACCAAGCGCCAGTAAAGGTACGGTGGAAATTCGCCCGATCGTGGAACTGTCGGGCTTGCCATCAGACCAGTAGTTGCCGTCAATACCGCTCAACGCAAAGTTCCACATCCGCACTGACAAACTTTTCCAGAAAAAATGTTCAACTTGTCGATCGCACGCACCTATATTCGACTAGATGGTAGAGCAAGGGTTAGCAGTTTTCAATCTGCGCCCGGAAAACCAATCGACATCAATTAAGGAGAGACCACCATGACTATGACAACCGAAACCACCAAAACACAAGACGAAGCCCAGATTCGACAAATCATCGCAGATACGGCCAGTGCCATCTGCGCCAAAGACCTCGATCGCATCATGGCGCATTACGCCCAAGATGTGATTATTTTCGATGCAATACCGCCGTTCCAAACCAAAGGTGCAGATGAATTTCGACGGACGTGGGAGGCGTGCCTGCCTTGCTTCCCGGACTCCTTCGGGATTGAGATGCGAGACCTCAGCCTCACCGTGAGCGGTGATTTGGCCATCGCGCACTGGCTTTTTCACTTCACAGGGATGCCAAAAGATCACCCAGGGGCGCAGATGTGGATGCGAATCACCTCCATGTGCCAGCGGAAACAGGGCAGATGGCAGATTGTGCACGAGCATTGCTCTGTCCCCTTCGATCCAGAAACGTCTCAAGCCGTTTTCACGAGCGCACCTTAGCCCAGCTCAACAACTACAAACAAAAGGAGATTTCACGATGAAAGTCATGGTTCTAGTCAAAGCTACCGAAGACTCAGAGGCAGGCGTCATGCCCAGCGAACAGCTTCTGACGGAAATGGGGCAATACAACGAAGCATTGGTCAAGGCGGGAATTATGCTCGCTGGCGAAGGGCTACATCCCAGCTCAAAAGGAGCGCGGGTGAGGTTTTCAGGCACAAATCGGAGCGTGATTGACGGGCCGTTCACAGAGACAAAAGAGCTGATTGCCGGATTCTGGATCTGGCAAGTGCAGTCGATGGACGAAGCGATTGCCTGGGTCAAACGCTGCCCCAACCCGATGCCAGGAGAATCCGAGATCGAAATTCGCCAGATATTTACAGCAGAGGACTTCGGCGAATCCTTGACGCCCGAACTCAGGGAACAGGAAGAACGCATTCGGGCGGGGACAGAACAACTCCAGGGTTCTTGAGGGCATAAATACTGCCTAACTTTTCGTCCGGCAGCCACATCATGTCCCATGAATGGATTGGTCGATCGACTATTAACCAAAGGAGTACATGATGCAATTGAATACTTATCTCTTTTTTGACGGTGAATGCGAAGCTGCATTTAAATTCTACGAAGAGTGTTTAGGTGGCAAAATCGACGAGATGATGACCTATGGGGATGCGCCCATGTCTGAGGAAATTCCCTCCGAACAGCGCGATCGAATCATGCACGCCAACTTAACTGTTGGTGGAATGGTATTGATGGGTTCTGACACTCCACCCGATGGCTTTAAAAAACCGCAGGGATTCTCTGTGAATCTTCAATTTGACGATCTGGTCGAAGCGGAGCGGATCTTTCAAAAATTGGCAGAAAACGGAATGGTAAAGATGCCATTCCAAGAGACCTTCTGGTCTACCCGTTTTGGAATGCTTGTCGATCGATTTGGCACGCCGTGGATGATTAATGTCCAGCCAGCTACCTAACGTTTTCAAGTTTGTTCACAGGCCTTACCCTTCAATTCAAACATTAGCGAAAAATCGTTAATGTTCATTGGTGACAAGTTAAGACTGAATTGCATTTGTCAATCAGTAATATTACTCAAAAAAACTGCTTTTTTAGGAGTAGAAAATTCACGATTTGAGAGGGAGTAGGTATAAATAGCACCCTCGGCATGATTCCTCGATCGCCCAAATCTCAGTTTTATGCCCAAAATCCGAGTAAATTTTGAGCATAATTGCTGATTGACAAATGCTTTCTTAGCTTAACTTGTTACCAATGGTTAATGTTTCACCTTGCGATCGAAGTTAAAAAGGAGAAAACATGGCTACTAAAATTTTCGTAAATTTACCCGTCAAAAATCTCGATCGGTCGGTCGAATTTTTTACTAAACTTGGATTCAGTTTTAACGCTCAATTTACGGACGAAACTGCCACTTGTATGGTTGTGAGCGAAGACATCTTCGTCATGCTTTTGACAGAAGCCAAGTTCAAGGAATTTACACCCAACCCAATTTGCGATGCCACCAAGAGTACAGAAGTGCTGGTATGTTTGTCTTCCGAGAGCCGAGAAGAAGTGGATACAATGATTCGCAACGCAGTTGCTGCTGGCGGAACGACCTACAATGAACCGCAAGACTACGGATTTATGTATAGTCATGGCTTTCAGGATTTAGATGGCCACATTTGGGAAACTATGTTCATGGAACCCAGCGCAGTCAATCAAGGTTAGGCATTTTCTATCTGCTTCCTGAAAACAATACAAAGCTCTTCTCAATGGGTCAAAGTTAGTGATTGCATTGAGAAGAGCGATCGAATATCCAAAAAGACCGCATAAACCAGGAATTAATCATCTAAACCAGAATGTATTTGTTCTGGGTGATGATTGCGAACATGAAATTTATACCTCCTTATTAATTATATGTTTTAATGTTTTTGTTTTTTACCAGTTGCAGATAGGTACTTAACTTTTGGAATCTTCAACAAATTTAAGATTCAAAAAATCTCTTTTCTCGCCTTTGCTACCTAAAGGTATATTCCACCGCTTCTCCATGAACTCCAGTAGTTTTATACCTCTCTCTAATATTTCTTTAGCTGTCCAATCTTGGTATTGAGTAATTTCATTTTCCGAATAGGATCCATATCTATATCCAATAGTGCTATCATCTTTTTTTGATATCTTGTCTATAAAGCAGTTATTACTGAAACTAGCGTTTTTTGGTCTTGATAATGGCAACAAATTACCTAGAGAATGCCTCAAACGGGTTTTTTCTTGAGCAGAGTAAGAGTTGAATTTTAAAGTCCAACACTCTTTTCTCGGATTTTGAGGATAAATATGTTCTATTGTCTCGTAGTCATAATTATTAAATTCAATCCAATCTAACTTTTGTCTTTCGGTTTTCGATTGTGTTTGAAGATACAAATCGTACTCATAGAAAAAATATTTAATTCCACGCCACTTGTAAAAACCATCTGACTTGAACTCTAATCTGACATTGGGTAAAAATTCCTTATGAATTGTAATTTTATGACTAATTTCTTCTAATTCTTTTATTATTTTCTCAGGAGTTACTCTACTTTTACTAAGTTTCACTGCTAGTTCAACCATATTTGGACTAGAAATCTCACAAAGATAAAAAAGATGATATGTACTTTGACTCAACAACTCCAAAAAATTTATTCTCTCAATAGCTTTTAAGAGTTTAACCCTCTCCTCCGGCTTCTTTTGCTTTTGGAAAAAAACCATTACTAACGGTGTGGCTTTAAAGAAATCATTTCTTCGAGACAACCGAATTAATTTATCGAGCCAAAGCTTTTCTTCCGTCGAAAAATCACTGTCCCCAGGATTCATAATTTTATACCATAGCTCTACACAGGGTCGAAGACTGCTTACATAAGAATAAACTTCATTCAGCGAAAGTGTGTCTTTTTCTTCCTCATTTTGACTAGATGTATCAGTATCAGCTTTATTAGCCATGATACTCTTGACTGTAAACTTGCGTTCTAAAAGATAAGCACTATAATTTACTTTTGTCCGTTTTCTATAAACGCGATTGTTAATAGTATCTACCTCCAGTGTAAATTCCTCATCTTCCAGTCCATTAAGAGCCTCAAAGTAGATCGTAAAATGATTTGACAAGAATAGATCATCATCAAGAGGTTTACTCTTATTCTTTCCCAGATAGTGATACATTGATTTCCATGTCTCATTAATACTCCTTCTTAATTTTTCTTTATCACAATCATCCACCTCAAATTTTGTGGACAGATATATTAACCTGTTTTTTAGTAGCTCCAAATAAGATAACAACTTACCTCTATTATTCATGGTTTCAAATGCCACAAAAACATCTATATCGGTTGAAATCGTATAGATATTAAATAGTAGGTTCTGAGTAAGTTTTCGATAAATATTTTCTTTGCTATCCAAAAGCAAATTTTCCAGCCTTTTTCTAAAAAACTCCTTGGCGAATTCCAAGTTATGTGTGTAGATTGTTTCTTGTGGAGTTTCACTCAAATCTGATGTTTCAAGAAATATTTTAGTTTTCAAAAATTCGTAGCTTGGATTATCTTTTTCATAGCCAAACATATATGACCTTGATATCCCTCTGTCTTTTGAATCACAAACAAATTTCTTGCGAATTTGATCTAAAGTATTATAGTTAAGCCGCGTCTCTTCTTCAACAGACTCTATAATTGACTGAACCAAAATAATTGCAGTAGTTAACCTCTGTTGCCCATCAACAATGTAATACGGCAAGTAACTTTTGGATTCAATAATCCAATGATCATCTCTCCATGTGGTAATCGTTTCCTTAGAAACTTGCTCTAATGTTAAAACTCCTAGATAATGATTTTTATCTTTTTCAAGTTGAATTAGATCGCCCCAAAAATCTTTTAGTTGCTTCTCTGTCCAAGCGTATCCTCTCTGATAGTCGGGAATTCGGTAAAGTCGTTCAGTAAAGAGCTTAGAGAGTGAATAGAGTTGTTGTTCTATAAAAACTTTGAGAATCTTAATTGTGTACAACTTGTTAATTAAGTATACCACGCATCTCGATACATGGAGCCTGCAACTATGCCTTGCCCACTATAAAATTTTTGATTAGGTCTAGCTAACGGACAAATCAGTATTTATCAGGCTCTTGGAGTACGATCGCCCTTTTTAAATTTCTTCAACAACTCCGGCGTCACCAAACCTTGCGGAAAAAATATCGTCCCCAAAACAATCAGCAACCCAAAAATAATTAAACGTCCATCCCGCAGAAATTGCGCCAACCAAATCGGCAATCCCTGAATAGTTGCGATCCCCCTCAAAACCTCAGGCAAAGCAGTAAACACCATCCCACCCAAAACTGCTCCCAGAAAAGTTCTGCTACCACCAATCAACACAGAAGTCAAGTAAATAATACTAGCATCAAAAGTACCTTGGCGGGCGTTCCAAGTATTCAGAAAATGAGCGCTAACAGCACCCACAACCCCAGCTAAAACAGCACCTAACGTGAAAGCCAAAACCTTATAAAAAGTTGGGTTAATGCCGATTGCATCAGCCGCCAACTCATCAGCGCGGATCGCCGCAAAAGCCCGCCCCACCCGAATCCGTTCCAGCCGATAGACAATCGCCATACTTACCAAAAGTAAAGGTAGTACAATCCACAAATACTCGATCGGCGTCGCAAACGGTTGCGGAATCCCAAAAATCCCGACAGCCCCGCCAGTGATATCTAGATTCAGCGATAAAACCCGCAAAATTTCCACAAAAGCAATAGTTGCGATCGCCAAATAAATTCCACTCAACCGCAGCGCCGGAATTCCCACCAAAATCCCCAGCAACCCCGAAACAATCCCTGCAATTATCATCTCCAATAACAACAACGGCAGTGGAAATAAACCCCCTGTCTGTTGAAAAACCGTCGTAGATAAAATCGCCGCAATATACCCACCCAAAGCATAAAAACCAGGGCTAGCCAGAGACAACTGTCCAGTCATTAAAGGCAAATACAGCGACATTCCCAACATCGCGCCCAGCAACATCGAGACAATCAGAAACCCATAAGTAGTAAAAAATGTAGCCATGATTTGAGATATTTTAGATTAGAATTTATTAAGCAAAATCGGGTTAGCTTGGTTTCCAATTTGGATTGATTAAGCTAGTCTGAATATGGTCTTCCCACCGACCATTTATCAACAAATATTCTCTAGGGTAACCTTCTACCACAAATCCCAATCTTTTAAGTAGATTACCGCTACGCTGATTGTGAGGTATATAATTTGCTATAATGCGATGTAAATTTAAGTCTCCAAAAACATATTGAATTGCAACTCTCACAGCTTCCGTCATATAACCTTTACCTTGTTGCGCTTCTGCCACATTATATCCCAAAAAGCAAAACTGACCGGCACCTCGTACAAAATTATCAAAATTAACGTTACCGACAATATACTCAGGATTACCCTTCTCAAAAATCCACATCTTTAAAGATTTGTCAGACTTAAAGCCTTGGAAATCTTTCTCTACTTGTTTTTGCCAATAACTTTCCGTTAAAAAATCCTCCGCCCCATGTCGGTGCCAGGGAGTAAAAAACTTTTGATTGTCACTGTAAAATTTAACAATTTCGCAGATATCGTCTTGATTTGCTAATCGCAATAAAAGGCGATCGCTTAGTATTAATGGAACTTCCGAATTCATCAAATTGCCTCTGAGGGATGAATAAATTCTCTAGGTACGTATATAAAACTCCACAACACTTTATACGGGCTGGTTTAGCTATAGTCTTTGCTGGAAACCCGTAGTCCCTTCTCAAAACCGCCCTGCCTTATTAGATATCTTGCAAATAATACTAGACCTTTTGAATCAAACGCCGTCCAAACAAACCCTGCGGTCTAACCAATAGCATAATAAACAATATGGCAAAAGCAACAGCATCCTTATAAGCCGAAAAATCTCCAGGTACAAAAGCCTCCACCAAACCAATTATAAAACCTCCCAAAACTGCCCCAGGAATACTTCCCAACCCACCAAGCACAATCACCGCCAAACCTTTCAAACCAAAAGCAATACCAAAATACGGCCCTGCAATACTCACACTCGAACCCACCAAACTCCCCGCCAAACCCGCCAGAAAACTGCTCACAAAAAACGTCAACACAATGTATCTCTCAGTATCAATACCCAATAAACTAGAAGTAGTCGCATCTTCAGCCACAGCCTGCATTGCTTTGCCAAATTTAGTAAAATTTATTAAGTAAGTTAAAACAGCTACAATCGCTACAGATACCGCAAAAATTACTATTTGAACAGTACGAATCGGAATTGGTTTATCCCCAGTCCCGAAGTTAATGGCAGCAGGTAAATACCCGTAAGTGTTAGCAGGAAAAGTGTAAATTTCCGCACCGACCAGATATTGGATGATATTGGCGATCGCAACAGCTACACCCAAACTAGAAACCACGGTCAGCAGAGGATCCGAGTGTCGGCGGCGCAAAGGTAAAAAAGCAACTCTTTCAACTATTACTCCTACCAAACCAGCCACGACACTTCCCAAAATTAACGCCACAGCAAAAGGCAAATCCACGGGAATTCGAGCGTTAGCCCACAACCCATTAAAACCGAAAGCACCTCCCATTAGCGCATAGGTGAAATAAGCACCCAACGTAAATACTGCACCGTGAGCAAAATTAATAATTCCCAAAATAGAAAAGACCAACGTGTATCCCAGGGCAAAAATAGCATACACGCTGCCGATCGACAAACCATTCAAAAATTGTTGCAAAAACAGAGTTAAGTCCATTACCAGTTAAGAGTTGAGCATAACACCAAAATCATTCAACAACAAATACGTCCGCGTCCCTCTTCCCTCTTACTTCTTTGGTCTTCCTGACGCCTGTTATATCCGTTACATCTGTTACAAAATCAGTTTGCCAGCTTTCCTCTCCCGTCATTTCAAAAACTCAAACTTACCAGTATTGCCATCAGCCTCCATCTTAATCCGTGCCACATAAAACTCTTTCTGATTAATCTCACCTTCAGGCGTAAAAGAAATTTCCCCCAAAGGCGTATCGTACTTACCGCCCAACAACTGCTGATTCAAATTTGTACGCAATTCGGTCAACGGCTTTTCGCTAACCTTAGACTTAGCATTAATTGCCTTTAATGACTCAACAAAAACTTGTACGCCAGTAAAAGCCTGAGCGCTAAACTGAGGCGGTTCTTTCTTGAATTGAGCGCGATAAGCATCGCGAAAAGCCTTATTAACTTCATTTTCGTATTCCGGGCTGTAGGCTTGGGCAATCAAAACCCCATCGCAAAGAGCCTTGCAAACAGGAAATACATTAGAAGTATTCAGACCGTTGCCCCCAATGATAACGCCTTTATATCCCAACTCCCGCAATTGCTTAATTAAATTGCCTCCATCGGCGGCCAACCCGGAAATAATTATCAAATCGGGGTTGACATTTATTGCGTTAGTAGCTTGAGATTGGAAATCTGTATCAGTAGTCAAGAATTTTTGGACTGTGGCCAATTCCAGCCCCATATCTTTAACAGTAGTCTGAAAAGTTTCAGTCTCAGATTTGCTAAAAGCATCATTCTGAGCAAAAAACACGGCTACTTTCTTAATATTGGGATTTTGCTTCAGTGCAGCTTTCACCGCATTAGGTGCTACCACTGCCACAGGCGCGGAGACTCTGGCCACATAATCGCCAATCTGGGGAATGCCTTTAGCGGTATTGGAGGGTCCGAGTACGGGAACTTTTGCTCGATCGGCGATCGGATCGGCACTAAAAGCTTGTTGCGATAGGGTAGGTCCCACAATACCTACCACTTTATCCTGATTGATCAGAGTATTGAAGGCATTGATCGTTCCTTGTTCATCTCCACCGGTATCTTGGAACACCAGTCTAATCGGCGTCCCATCCACACCGCCCTTATCGTTGAAATACTTCTCAGCAATTTTCGCCCCCGCCACCTGTTCCTGACCGAGCAAAGCCACATTACTAGTTTGGGCTACCCCAATACCTATAGATATAGTGTTGGAACTCCCCCCAGGCGAACCCTCTGGGGAAGCACCGGGAGATGGCGAACTCGCCGGAGATGCTGTAGTGGAGGTTTGAGGAGTGTTCGTCTGACTGCAAGCGATCAGCAGTGAAGCGCAGGTAATGAATAAGCCACTAGGGCCGGCTGTAAGTTTTTTCATGAGCGGGCGATCAAACATCTATACATAGAACATCTACACGTAGAGATATTCTACCCATGCGCGGTAGATACTCCCCCCAAAAGCCCCATCTTGCAAAAAAAAAGACCCCTTCCCGAAAAGAGGAGTCAGCCAGCGGAGGCAGGATTGGAAACAAACAGCTCAAACCCTCACGGTGTAAGACTTACAAAAAAACTCAAAAATATTTTCACAAAACGCTTGACAACCCCTTGCCAAATAAGTATATTAATAAAGCGCCAGAAGG
>NZ_JAUBQB010000110.1:0-14724 GCF_036701035.1 Microcoleus sp. Pol7_B2
GACGTGGAGGGATTGGGGGTACCTGGAGTCATCGCACTTGCCCCAAGCAAGGATGACAGTGGTTTACTCACTGCTAGTGAAATTTTCAATTTGAGGTTGAATGCCGAACTCGTCGTTTTGAGTGCTTGCAATACAGGCCGCGGTCGTATTACAGGTGATGGCATCATTGGTTTATCACGCTCGTTTATTGCAGCAGGCGTTCCGAGTGTTGTAGTTTCTCTATGGTCAGTATCTGACGAATCAACAGCCGAGTTGATGGCGGAATTTTATCGACAGATGCAGCTAACGCCTGATATTGCCCAAGCGCTACGGAAGGCAATGCTGGTGACATTGGTCAAACATCCTAATCCTGTAGATTGGGCTGCTTTTACCCTCATTGGCGAAGCAGAGAAACGTTAACCCGGAAAAGCTGATTTCTTATCGTCAAGAAACCTAATACTTTTTCTTCCGTACTTAGTGTGCCAAATTATCCTTTTTCTCGTGTCCTACATCTTACATTCCGCCTTTTGACCGTCACATTAAGATATTTTTAATCGAGCCATGAGGATTGAGGGGATGGCTTTAGCACAGCATCGGTTGGCGATTCTAACTTCAGGCATTAAAGTAAACATTTCTGCATCGGGCAAGGCTCGTTGTATTGTGATTGGCGGTAAACCTGTGGGTGAGCGGCATAAGTGGTGGAATTTTGTTTCGAGTCGCCACTCGCGCATTGAGCAAGCCAAACTCGATTGGAGAGAGGGACGGTTTGCTCAGGTTCCTCAAGCGACAGAGTTTATCCCGCGGCCAAAATAGCCCCTACTTATTTACTCTTTTCAAAACGCTCACGCCCAATATGCACCTGCCACTCCACTACTCTGGTAGATTCTGCTAACATACAATCTCGCGCGCGGGGGCTGCTGTTAACAATTGTTTGGGCCTCTTCCACACTTTCTGCCTGGATCACCCAAAGCCCCGTTCCATCATGGGGAGAAAACGGACCACAGCACAGCAGTATTCCTTTTTCCTGTTGCTCGCGAAACCAAGCTACCTGATTTTGGTCGTGTTCTGGATGAGCGATTTTGTAGTCGTAATACTCGGGAATGTTTGCTACAACAACCGCAAAAAGTTTAGCCATAATGCTTTTCCAAAACTGATAAAGTTCAAATCAAAATAGCATAATACTCCAATTACTTTTGGTCACATCGGCAGTATTGTCATTTTTGAGTAAGTGATTGAAGCCCAGCTATGCAATTCCTAATTCTCTATTTTACTGACGTACAACTAGATAGCCCCGTGTCTTTTTGGAAGTTGAATCAGTAGTATTTATCGCTTTCCAAAGATTCTCTGTAGAAGCCCATACAGGCGGATATTTATAACTGGCTACGTCTTCAATCAGCAACCGATCGCTTTGCTCGTGATAGGCAGCAAGGGGAGAAATATGCCCGCTTTTACCCTGATCCAAAACAGAGCGTTGGTAGTTCACGATTATATAATCGCCGGAACGGCTAAGGTTGGCTTTAGCTTGAGCGCGAAATTGGTTAAGTGTTGTCTCCGACGCATAGTAGACCTCAACTTTGACGTTGTGACTTCTCAGTAAGGTTGCTAATTCATCCAGAGTCATCCCCGAAAAAGTGACGGCATAAGAAGAACGGATATTCTGGGTTTGACCGTCAAAAAAGGTGTCTTGGGTTAGGGTGCGATATCCCTGTTTTTTGCTGCCGAGTGCATTCAGAACCGTCACACTGCTAGCCCCACCACAATATGCTGGACGTTTTTGAGTTTCAATGTGGGTGCTCAGCGGTTGAAAATCCTGTTTGCTCTTGCTCGGGTTCAGTAGCTGTTGTCCTTCGGGTGATTCTAAAGAAACCAAAGTTTGGGGAAGTGGTAGCCGTTCAACAGAAGGTGGCGAGAAGGCTTTCCAGGTAAAAACGCTTAAACCTGTGCCAAAGATTAGTAGAATACCCCCTCCAGCTTTTATTAGTCGCCCTCGCCATCGGTGATTGCTAGACGTTTGATTTAAGTCCATATCTTCATCTTTCTCCCGAACAATTGTGTAAAAAAAGCTTAGTCAGAATTGGTCGTTGGATAATTAAACTTACAACGTCTAAATCTTGCCATTTAGTTAGTGGCTTTGGTACATATCACCTTTGCTTTGGACATCATTATAGCAAGTATTTTCATGGTTAAAATTTCATTATAATTAAGAAAAAATATCATTTTTATAAAGCGGTCTGAAAAACTTGGATTCTGTAATATAATTTTGAAATCTATGCCTGGGAGCAAGATTGCATCATGCCACCAATGCCAACAGTCACAGTCAAATCAGGATACAAGCCGCAATCTATCGATACCAGCATTGAGGCGGATGTGCTGATGTTTCAGCTATTGCGACAGTTAACGCCCCAACAAAAAGTACAGCGGACTTGCGCTTTCAATCAAGCGGTGCGAAGGTTGGCAATATGTGGAATAAAGAACCAGTATCCCAATGCTACTGAGGCAAAAGTTCGGCAAGAATTTATTAAAAGGTGCTTGGGTGCTGAGTGGATAGAAGTTTTATCAGACAGTAAAGATTGGGGTGAACTCGTGATTGCAGATCCGATCGAATTAGCGCAAAAAATAGCCAGCATCTTGCTACCGCTGAAGATTCCCTATGTGGTGGGAGATTCGGTGGCAAGTTCGCTGTTGGGAGAAAACAGATCTACGCAAGATTTGGACTTAGTGATTGACCTGGAAGCGCAAACAGCACAGAAACTAATTGATGCCATGTCAGGTGAGTTTTACATCAGCGACTCGGCTGTGACTGAAGCAATTGCTAAATCAAGAACAGCACCCCGCGAATCATCGTTCAATGTTATATATTTGCCTTCTATGGAGAAAGCAGACATTTTTGTGATGAGCAGCGATGACCCTTTTTCCACTTCGGTGATGAGCCGCCGTCAGCTTCATCCTGTTAGCGGCTTACAAGAAGAGGGAATTTACATCTACTCGCCCGAAGATATCGTCCTGCAAAAACTCAGTTGGTACAAACTAATTCCTGGCGGTTCCCAAAAGCAGTGGAGGGATGTGTTGGGAGTTTTGAAGGTGCAAGGGGAACGACTCGATCTCGGTTACTTAAACCAGTGGGCTGTTACACTCCAACTAACAGATTTGCTCTCGGGAGCGTTGCTTCAATCAGGATATTAAGAGTCGGTAATTTAGAATGAAACAAAACAAACAACAGCTTGCTATTGCTAAAAAAATAAAAAAATGGATTCAAACTACCCAAGAAGTTGAACAAGCTCGATTTGCCATACCGATAACCAGGCTGACGAGTATCAAAAGTCTGTGCCCTGATGAAGTTGCTGCCGAAAAGTTTGCTCTCTACATTGCCCAACGGGTGCAGCAACAGATAAATCAGGCAAATTGTCCAGAACATTTCACAGATGAAGAATGGGAACAGCAACAACAATTAGTGGATGAAGCGATCGCGCTGATGCAAAGTTACCGAGAAAACCCTAGTTACGAAAGTCGGCAATCTTTGAGAAGCTTGTTGAGAGATATTGATGGCTTGCAAGGGGATGACTACCGCAATTTTAGGTGGACAACGGTGCGCTTTGTCCGCAGTGGAGATTTACTCAAGCTAGAGTATGCACTGCGCTGTTTTGTAGAGACAGATTTCCCCTATTGGGCTTACAAACTAGCAGCAGAATATGTAGAAGGCTATGGATTGCAGTCGGGTTCGGGTATCGTTGCTGAATCCGTACCCAGGTTGTTAGAAGTCGCAAAATTTTGGTGTCAGTATTATTTCGATCGGAGTTTGAACGAGAAATTTCCCGATGGGGGCGATCGCTGCGTTCGACCCAACCCGTGAGAATTTTCAGATGCAGATTGAGGGTTTGTTAAGCCTGCAACCCCTAAGATTGTCAAAACCGATGCCAGCACTCAGCATCTAATTCTACAATTTTTGCCGTGACAGGGCGGGTGTGCCACTAAAAATCTAGGCGGGAAAACGCTTGTTTCCCTATCTAGGATTTGGAAGTGCTACCCGTAGAGTTGATGAAAAATAAAACTCTTATTCTCTATAATTTTTTCTAACTTGAATAATTAAATAAATCTTAAATACTATGAAACAAAACAAGTTCATAGCTAAACTATTTTAATATATTTAGGAGCGAGTTGTATGTTTGAGTATTTTGTAATGATTCCTTCCATTCTTGAAGAAAAAGAGGTAGATAAAGACGTAGACAAAGAAAAAGTCAAGTCAATGCAAGTTGCTAAGTACAATTTTAATTTGGGCTTACAAGTAGGAGATGACATTGAGCTGATTCTTCACTACGGTGACGAATGCTTTTCGTTTGGAAGTAAGGTTGTGAAGATATTAAAAGTTATAGAAAATGACAAAGAAAGACTTGATGATATTTTCAGAATTGAGGCTCATGTAGAGATTTTGGACAAAGAAGATTTTGTAAAAGTTCGAGAAATTCTTAAGGGGCTGAATTCATCGTCTCGTTCTGGTTTCCATCCAATGGGTTTTTCTAGCTAGTGAGGAGTAAGGTTAGGCGGGGAAATGCTTAGATACTGATGAATCTATAGAAGTGTTAAGCCCTGGGTCAGGATATGCGGATTTGTTGAATAAAGTCAATGCTATCAGGGTACTGTGTCTAATCGGATAGCAGCTCAATCGCCTTTGGGATTTGGGTAATTGGATTGTTATCGAAATCAACCTTGATTTGATTCGACATTTGCTTGAGTACCTCTGGTATTTCGGTTATTTGATTGTTAACGAGGTAGAGGCGTGTCAGATCCGACAGTTGCCCGATTGCATCTGGGACTTTGGTTATTTGATTGTGACTGAAGTTAAGCCATGTCAGATTGGATAGTTGTCCTATGGTTTCTGGAATGGAAGTAATCTGATTGCCCTGGAGGTAGAGCACTGTCAGATTGGACAGTTGCCCTATGGTTTCTGGGATTTTAGTTATTTGATTGTGCCCGAGGTAGAGCAGTGTAAGATTGGACAGTTGCCTGATGGTTTCTGGGATGGAGGTAATCTGATTCAGACCGAGTTCAAGCAGTGTAAGATTGGACAGTTGCTCTATAGCCTCTGGGATTTCGGTTATCTCATTGCCATAGAGGTTAAGTATTTTTAAGTTGGTTAACTGAAGAACAGCATCAGGAAACTTAGTTAGCCGTTTTCCCCTTTCTTTCCGTTTTTCAGGGAATGGCATGAACTGGAATTCCATTAACACGAACGTCTCAAGCTGCGTACATTTGCCAATTTCCGAGGGCACTTCCTCGAAGTCCAATTCCGACAAATTCAGTTTCTTCCAATTTTCCTGGGCTGCCCGGTCAATTCGTCGAATTGCTTCGTCTCGCGTCATATTCTTGGTCTCGGTAGGATTCATTTCATTGTGATGACAATAATTTTTGTTTGGTAGCTGACGGGGTGACAACCCCATCAAAAGCTTTATAAAATCAAGGACATAGCCCTCAATCCCGGTAAAAGAATGGGAGGTTATTACGCCTAATTTTCATCAAATGAGAAAAGACTTAAGGTAACGTAGATAAGCTGGAAAGCATATTGAAATAAAATTTAAGCTTTCAATCTCTACTATCCATGCTCTTATTAAGACCTAAAGGCAATCTAGCAGAAACTTAAAGACTAAATCACTGAGAATTTAATAACTGTTGCCAATTCAGATTCATTAATACTATCTTGCTTTATAGCAGCCCAAAGATTCAGAAATAGAGCATTAGCTGTTTTCCAACAAGTAAGCACGGCTGTATCCAACCAGCACTCATAAATATCTAAAATTCTGATAGTCGTCTTAGGAGGCTTTTTTTACGCCTCACCGCAAAGGCCTCCCACACTTCTTTGAACTCAGAACTCGATCGCTCCAAAATCGATCTGTGACCATCGCTCTAAATCTTGCCTTCAAACCTCTGATGCCAGAGGATATACCCCGACACGGTAATAACCAGAGTGATGCCTCCTCCTACCCAAGCCAGCATAGGATTGTAACCGCTACGGCTGAGGGTCTGCATCCATAGATGGGTGCGATCGGAGGATATTAACCAATCTGCGACGACCGGAAAAAGATACATCAAAGATGCACCAACGATAAGCCAGCCCACCATAGAGGCGAGGAGAAAGATAGTTTTGGCTGTAGATTGGCTACCCATGAGCAATTGCGGTAAAGAACTAGCTTTGAGATTAGCAAAGGATGCGTTATGTCAGCAGAGGTATAGCCCGAGACAGTAGGCGATGCAAGCGTGAAACTGTAAAATTGATTTGAAGCGAAAGTTAAAGGGCGTTGCAGATTTAGGGTATGACGTGCTCAATATGCAAGTCAGAGAAACCAGTATCCACAAAACTTCGGGATTTTCAAGTTATTTTTTTCATACCCTGATTAAGCAACGCTAAGAACGGGAAACAGTGAAACGCTTTCAGAACTTGGTGAGAGTGTTGAAGCAGAACTTATCCAACATCCAGGTTTATCAAGTTGGTAACGTAAGCATCGATGCTTACATTGTTGGGGTGACGGATGGCTGTGATTGGGCTGGATTATCTACTAAACTGGTGGAGACGTAGTATATGATTGTATCAGTGTTCTAAGTTCTAATAAATAATAGTGTTCTAATAATTATGTCACATAATACGGAAGCCCAAGTTAGTTTTACAGCTCGATTGATGGCCGCCAGTCGAGCATTTGAGAGCAAACGAACCAATCGGCTGTTTAACGATCCGTTTTCCGAACAATTGGCGGGAATCGAAGCAATGGAACTAATGCTCCCCAAAGTAGAAGAATACGAAGCGAACGGTCGACCTTACGTTGCAGTGCGAACTCGCTTTTTCGACGACTTCCTCATGCAATATAGCCACACCATCCGCCAAGTCGTGTTGCTGGGGGCCGGAATGGATACTCGTGCATATCGGCTAGATTTGCACCCGGAAACGCATTACTATGAAATTGATAGAGCATCAGTTTTAGATTATAAAGAAAACATATTGAAAGACATAACGCCAAAATGTCATCGGCACGTGCTGGCGATGGATTTGCGAGAGGCCTGGGTGCAACCGTTAGTCGAAAGGGGTTATCGAGCAAACGAACCCTCGGTATGGTTATTGGAAGGATTGCTCTACTATTTGAGTGAAGGTGAAGTGAACGAGCTGATGGCAACTATTAATGCCATAACCTTACCAGGTAGCAAATTGGGAGCGGATCTTATCAACGAAGCAATCCTCAACAGTTCCGGCGATCTAGCTTCATATTGGCAATCGAGTTGCAATCATCCTGAATCCTTTTTTGCCGAGTATGGCTGGAACGCTTTTGCCATTCAACCCGGTGAAGATGGAGCTTCATTTGGACGTTTTACCTTTCAGTTTTCACCGCGTTCTATTATTGATGACCCTCATATCTTTTTCATTACCGCTAACAAAACAGGACACGTTTAATATCAATTTGTTGCATTTTGCTACTGCCATACTTTGGGTGGCGTTGCTTAACCAGGGTATGAAAAAAATAAGTTGAAAATCCCTAAGCTTTGTCGATACTGGTTTCTATGACTTGCCTATTAGCCTTTCATACCCTAAATCAGCAACGCCCATGCTCTCGAAAAACCTCATTGGTGCCGCAGGTGAATACTACGTTTGTGCCGAATTGTGCCGACGTGGAGTTTTGGCACTTGTCACGCCAAAGAATAACGAGATTTTTGATGTTCTGGCTTCGGATACTTTCGGCCAAAGAACAATCTCGATTCAAGTCAAAACTATGGCAATCGCCAACACACAAGGTTGGAAATTCGGGCCAAACATGAGCGTAAAGAAGAATAACGACAACTTGTATGTTGTTCTGGTAAATATGCACGACAATGGCACAAACGATTTCTATATTTACAAACACGATGAACTCGTGGGCCGAGTTAATCACATCTACGATGAGTACATGAGCAAGCCAAAGCGTGACGGGTCGGTGAGAAAAGAACCTGGCTTCCGTTGGTTCGACCACAAGTATTTTACAGATGATGACAAATCACGGAAGAATAATTGGGCGTTACTCGGCTTCACGGCGCTGGCACTGTAACGCCCCAACAACAGGCTAACAAGGCGCTGCACCCGACCGCCTACAGTCCGCTCGTTTCTCGCTCCCGGACGGCGGCGGGTGAGCTTGGTCGTTATCTCGTAAAGGCTGCCTGACTTTGGAGATGATTCGGTCTTGATCGAGTGTCAAATCAAAGCCCCTAACGCTTTTAATAAAATATGCAATTGCAACAACGACTGACTGAGATAGACCTGGATGCCTATTTTCAACGAATTGGCTATAGTGGTGACTGCTCACCCAGGCTGACAACGTTACAGGCAATTCATCAACGACATTCCCCGCGCGATCGCCTTTGAAAACCTCAATTCACTCCTGAAACAACCTGTGAAGCTGGATTTAGCATCCTTGCAACAAAAACTAATCAACGAGGGACGGGGTGGCTATTGTTTTGAGCAAAATTCATTGTTGCGGGATGTTTTGTTTGCTCTTGGCTTTCAGGTAAAGAATCTAGCAGCTCGCGTGCTGTGGAATATGCCATCCGGGACGATCGCACCTCGCAGCCATATGGTGCTGTGGGTCAATATTGATAGAGAGCCATACATTGCAGATGTGGGATTCGGAGGATTAACGCTTACCGCGCCGCTTGCTTTGACACCGGATATTGAACAACCTACATCCCATGAACCATTTCGATTGATTGCAGTGGATCGCAGCTACATTATGCAAGCATATATCAAGCAGGAGTGGAAATCCCTTTACAAATTCGACCTTCAGGAGCAAGAATTACCCGATTATGAGGTGAGCAATTGGTATGTTTCAACTCATCCCCACTCGATTTTTGTTACTAACTTGATGGTGGCAAAACCAGCTTCAAATTGTCGTTATGCCTTGTGGAATAATCAGCTTACGCTGCATTATTTGGATGGTCGAACAGAACATCGTGTCCTTTCAACGGTTGCAGAGTTACGCGCTACCCTTGAGAATGTTTTTTGTCTCAACCTGGGAGCGCTCACTGAGATTGATCGGATGTTACAACAATTAATTGAGCGATCGTGTGCGATGACCTAACGGTGAAAGTGGGCAACTTTTGATTTATGGCAAGGGCGGCAAAACTCGTGTGGTGCTACTTCCTGCCTCTCTGTATCTGGCAATTCTGAAGAGCAGAGGGGATGCTGGGAATTCGCTCGCCGATTTTCAGGAGTCGGAAAGCAACTAACGGCGGGCGCTTGCACAGGGTTTCGGTGACGCACTTGGTGAAGGAAGCGGAGAAACGCGCGGGCATCTCGGAGAAGACTAGCGCTCACTGGTTGCGACATTGCCACGCGAGCCATGCGCTGAACCGTGGGGCCCCGATTCATTTGCTAAGTCAAAATTTGGGTCATGCGTCGGTGACCACGACTTCTAAATATTTACACGCAAAACCCAATGATTCTAGCGGCCTGTATCTGATGTAAGAGCAAGGTTGAGGCTGTTATATCAGAAAATTATCGAGTTAAATGTAAGTCAGGGGTGGAGTTAACATTGATTTAATTATCCACAGGGGCTGCGAAGTCAAGCGAGCATAAACCATTGGGCCATGTAAGAACCGTCCGGACTATTGTTAACTTAACCGTATTGCTTTCCATGTAGACTCTCGCTCGCAGTAACAAGCAGTCAATCAGAACCTCAAAACCAACACAAATGTTATTGGTCTGAGGGACGCTTTAACTCACTTGAAACACAAAATTACAAGTAATTAGGA
Organism: Microcoleus sp. Pol7_B2; assembly: GCF_036701035.1. Classification (NCBI taxonomy): domain Bacteria; kingdom Bacillati; phylum Cyanobacteriota; class Cyanophyceae; order Oscillatoriales; family Microcoleaceae; genus Microcoleus; species Microcoleus sp. Pol7_B2. Next base: position 9,739 of record NZ_JAUBQB010000110.1, read on the forward strand.
GAAATAAGCAATGTTGATGCCAAGAAGTAATAGGAATATTGTGCTGCAGAGCAGTAATCATGACTCCGAGTCCGACTCTTTGAAAGATACCATTGCTGATTCAGAGTATGAATCAACCGACAGTGAGAGTCAGGATACCCTACTTGAGAGTGCCACCGGAGTTCGTCCTATTTTTGCAAATACCCCCATCCCTTTCCCAGCAACTAATCCAAGCCCAGCGTTCACTGCCACCATAGAGGGTGAAGTTCTTTCCTCCGAAGTAGCAGAAAGCGATGGGGCTAGTGCGCTTGCCAGTGTGCATCTTACGATAGTCGGTAGTGCCAGTCTAGTTACGAACACTCCCCTTCCCTATAAGGTTTCGCTAACCAGTGAAAGCAGTCCAGTTGATGATTCAACAAAGGTTACTCTAAAAAACCTAATTATTGCCAACGCCACAGGAGAGTCAACCGAGAGCAGAGGTAACGATATCCTAACTGGGCAGGGTAACTCCGAGCCTAGCGGTGAAACAGAAAAAAAACTTAAGCAACTCAGACCTTTGGGCGTGGCGTTCACTGACACCTTAAACGATGAACTTTCTTTCGCCGGATTCCCGGGACTCTCCGCGATTCAGCGCAGTCAAGAAGCAGTGTCAGAATTCACTGAGGTCAGTTCAGTTGAGGCCACTCTCCTCCTACCTGCGGTTCAAAGCGCTCGAGAACACGCATACTTCAGTGGGGTCAGTTCAAGCGATGGGGCCTGGGTTCTGCATAGCACTTTCGGGCTAACCAGTGGAGAATCTTTTCCCTCTCAAATAGCAGTAAGCCGTGGCGGGAATCAGGAGCGTGGAGCAGGGGCCATTGCATTTGTGCCACCTAGAATCTAATTCCCAAAAGTTAGAACAAAACCTGAACCGAAAAAAAAACAAATCCCCCAACTTGTAAGCAGTTCGGGGATTCTAAGAAAGACTCTTATTCGCTACATCACTTTATAGGTATGGCGCTTTAGTATCTGGTTGCTGCGAACTTATTGAATAGCCTTGCAAAATACTTAAAGACCTATTAGGGGTTGAAAGGAAAGACTGCTATAGAATCCAACCTAATACAGTAGCGCTCGCTTCATACATGGCATAGTTGGGCTTGGTTTGGTTGCGACATTGCCATGCAAGTCACGCGCTGAACCGGGGAGCACCTATTCATTTGCTGAGTCAAACTTTGGGCCATGCGTCGATTGCTACAACTAGCAGGTATCTCCACGCAAAACCAAATGATTCTAGTGCTCTGTATCTGATAACTTAGCGGGCGAGCCGGATGCGATTTAAGTTGAAGGCGTTGAGGAAAAGACAGCCCAAAACCGATCGATTTAAACTATCCATATTTTTCGTATATACTTCTAATAGTTTCCTCTAAAAACCTATGTTTATTCCATTGATTATCGCCTTGTCACAGCCTGTTAATATAGCACAAGCTCAACCTTGCAAGCTCTCGGTAATTGGCGATAAAGAAAACAACAATTGTCCACTTTTAACGGGAATATTCGCCTCAAAGGAATGGACAATTAAGCTTTCTTATTGGGAACCGGGAGCTTATGTTCTTAAAGGAATCAATCGAGTCAACGGCAAAAAAATTAACGCTACAGGATCTGAAGTAAGAGGAACTGTATATCGACCACAATATCCATTCAGTGAGGACAGATCAGAGACTTTGTACCTTGTCACATTCCAAAGGGGCGACCGAAACACGATTCGACTCGAAATTTTTGTGGATACTGTTCCAGTTTACAATCAGTTGCTGCATAAAACATCTTCAAACGACCCATTTTTGGGACGATAGAATAAGTATTTTAACCCTGTTTTATGGAAACAGAACCCCTATTTGTCGCAGCAGGCAATCGCTTCGGCGATCACTAACAGATTGTCGGCTGGTCTTTTTAGTCAAAAAAGCAGGCATCAAAACGAATTAAACGGAATCAAGTGTGCTTGGTTTCAATCCCTAATAGGGCTTTATATAAGTAATGCCATCATCCCGCAGGACGTGGCACAAGCTCCAGAGTTTTTGGACAATATCAGTCGTTGCGTTCACTCGGTTCTTGATTAAAATATGCCTTCAACAGTTTAGCAATTTTAGTAACTTAAAGATTGCCAAAACCAATGGTCTTTAACTTTAATAACTCCATTACCCATTGAATCATAAGGACGGGAGATATCTTTATTATCTGACCTGTAAATAAAATCAGCAGCTCCATCTCCAAATCCATAAGTCCGTTGCCGGAATTGAATGATTTTCGCTTCTCCTTCTTTAGTAATTTTGATATATCCTCGAATGAATTTACTGCCCTATTTGCAAGATAGCTATATCGGCAGGGAAGCTCGGCAAAACCCTCATTATTAGGAGTCAAACTCCCGGAATCAACTAAAGCCACTACAGCTTCAAATTGCGATAACTTTGAATTGAAATTTTTAGGCGTAATATAAGGGGTTTCGCTTAAAAAGATAGCCAAGCAAAACATTACACTAATTCCCCAAGGAACTAGAGCGGCTTTTCTCTCCCGTGGCTCGATTTGCTTCCAAAAACTCCGATTGAGTACCAGTAGTGCAACTCCCGACCTCAAAAAAGTATAGATTTTCGGAAAAGCTATCGTAGGTATACTAAGCCCAATAAGCCAAGGATATAAGAGAGCTATTGTCCAAACTAAAGAAATCTTTATAGCTGAAATGTGTTTTCGAGCTAAGTTGTTACCTGAATAAATTGACCACCAAATCGGCCAGAGAAAGAGAATTATAAAAAATAAATACAAAATTCCCGTAGTAAGAAGCCAAAAATCTAGCTTCCATTGAATAAATCGCTCTCTCGATTGACAGGGAAAGAACTCTAACAGCAACCTCAACGAACCAATAACCATTACTACCAGCGAAATTACCGTAGCTTTGGTATTTAATAGGGAGCGATGCTTAGGTATATTATCGGTACTATTATTCATAGTCACTTTGAAAAAAAAACAAAAATATTCAGAGCAACCCTGTGTGTTACTCTTAAAAAATTTTCTAATTGTTCAAGTTCTACAAATTCTAACTTGCATTGTCCCAAAGGTTACTGCTAATTTCCACTAAAATCTCCTCTAACCCCCCATCAAACGCTTTATTAATTCTCTCAAATCCTCCCCCTTGCGCCTTGAACGCTCCCCGGTCAAACGCATCCCGGTCTACAATAACATAGCTTTACGATGGCTGGGGGTAAAATTAGGTTCTGTCTTTGGGGGGCTGTGCTGTGTAAGCGGCTAGGAGTATTGGACGATAGCTAGCGGGTAAAAATGAAGCCCCATCTGTAAAACGGATGGGGCAACTGGGATTAGAGATTGCTAGGCACTCCCCTGACTAGGTAGAATTCGACTGCTACCCCTGACTGGGCAACCGCGGCTAAACGGTAATAGCCATCAATAATCTTGTAGTCTTCAGAGAAAATCAATATCGAGCCAGCTTTCCACTCGCCATATAGCATCGTCTGAGCATAATCGTCAATCACGCTCTGATCAATCTCCCTCGCCATCGTCACCCCGAAGGAGAGGTATCCTTTGGCCATCGAGCGGGGTGATGGTCACAGGAATCAATTCGGATCTGTGACCCTCCGGGCTAGCAGAGCGGATAAGGGATTCGAGGTCGTCGTTGCTGTTGTTCATGGGCTTAGTCCTCGCGTTATCAATAACAAAAAATCATGAAAGCAGAACTGTCGTTAGCGGAGCCCTCGAAGAGGATCGCCCGCCTTGAAGCTTCCCTCGATGCCAAAATTGAAAGATATTTCGACACTTTAGATACTGACCCTGACGTGCTCAAACGATTACTCGCCGACCAGGGCTCCGAAAATACACGACGCGCCTATGAGCGGGACGTGAATGATTTTTTAGTAACTATGACGGGCACTGCCGCTGTCCCTGACAACGTTTTGGAGTTCCTGCACCTGGAAGAGCGTCAGGCCGTGGCGGTGGTTCTCAAGTATAAAGCCAAGCTGATTGAGAAAGGGTTAAAGGAAGCGACTGTTAATCGGCGGCTGGCAGCTATCAAGTCGTTGGTGGAGATGGGTCGCAAGCTCGGCGCGTGTCATTATTATGCGCTAGGCGACATCAAGGGGGAGAAAGTCACTTCCTACCGCGATACGACTGGGGTTGACCGACCCACTTTTGAGCGGATTTTGCAGCAGTGCGATCGGACAAATTTGTCTGGTAAGCGGGACTATGCTTTGCTCCGACTGCTGTGGGGCAATGCTTTGAGACGAAATGAGATTAGTCAGTTGAACGTTCGAGATTTTGACCCGGCCGGTAAGACTTTGCGGATTTTTGGGAAGGGACGCGGGACGCAGGCTGAGGTGGTGGACTTGGGAACGGCGACGGTTCAGGCGATCGCCGACTGGTTGGACGCCAGGGGCGGCAATTCATCTCAAGATGCCCCACTATTCACGGCCCTCGATTTTGCTAATACAGGTCATCGGCTGACGGGCGACGGTTTGAGAAGAATCATTGTTCGTCACTGTGAAAGTGCTGGCATTACCAAGCAAATGTCACCTCACCGCATCCGTCACTCGGCAATCACGGCGGCACTGGACGCAACAGACGGGGATGTACGGAAGGTGCAGAAACTCAGCAGACACAAGAATTTGAATACCCTGATGGTGTACGACGATAACCGGGGACGCGACCAAAGGGACGTTACCGACTTACTTGATGGGATGTTTTAGGCGATCGAACGGTTGCCACGGCTCGCATGGTTAACACATATCCATATCAGTCACTCCCAAATGAAGTAACAATTAGCAGCTTGAGTAGAATAAAAAAATGAAACCTTATCAACCATAAAAATGCAATGGCAGAAAATTCCAATCAACCAAGAGAAGGCGATGCTGTATTGGGGGGCGATTCTTCACCTTCCGCTTATGCTGCTGTCTTAGGCAGGGTGGATTTATTGTGATCGGATGATTATATAATGGAAGGGGCGATCGTCCCCTAGCGGATCCCGCTTGA
>NZ_JAUBQB010000175.1:0-2209 GCF_036701035.1 Microcoleus sp. Pol7_B2
AGGTTCTGCAACAAATCACACCTGAAGAAATGAGTTCACTATCTTCTTACACTTTCATTCTGGAAGCTTTATTCTATTCAGCTTCATATTAAATTGGTATTATGAGGATTGGCGTACTCAGTCGGGCCACCGTACATATTGACATACCGCTGGCTAAGGTCAGGTAGTCGCCTACCTGCCTCGCCTACAAAACCGGACTTGAGACTTTCACCTCATCCGGCTCCTCAGTGACTTGGGTAACTGTCTATACTACCCCCAGCCAAACCATCTTTGGCTGTTTTTACATCGTGGCAATGTTTGTGTAAGAGCTGAAGATTGGTATATTCATCCCTACCACCTTTGGAACGGGGGATTTTATGGTCGATTTCCCATTTATCTTCAACTCCGAAAATCAATCCGCAATGGTTACATTTACCCCTTTGACTCTTCATTAGAGTTGCCTCTTTTGTTGAGATTTCAGGGTGTTTTCCCCTTCTTGTACTCCAATAAACCAGGTTTCCGTCGTATGGAGACGATTCGCCTTTAACTTTCACATGGCGGACTATTGAAGTCTCGCTATGCGTTCTTAACCGCATTAAGTTTTCACTTTTTGCATTGGTTGCGAATACCCAGTTATTACCGCCAATGGTCTTCCAGTATCTATTGATGATCCACTGGATAGACTTTTTGGGATGACGGCGTTTTGCCCATGCCTTAAGTTTGCAAAAGATTAGGTGGTCTTGATCTTCGTAAGCATCCTTGCTCACGACGGTTGAGTAGTAGTTTGCCCATCCTCGGATAATTGGATTAAGTTTTCCAATTAGCGCTTCTTGAGTCGCTGTTCTATGGGCGTAGATGATGTTTGCTACTTGCTCGTAGTGTATCTTTTGCTTCTCTTGGCTTGGGGTGATGATTGTTTTGAAACCTAGCAATTTTCCGTTATTCTTTCCAGAGTGATACTTTCCAACTGGGAATTGCCTTATATTAAATCCCAGGAAGTTGAAACCTGGGGTATTTCCCTCGTATTCCTCAAGGGTATGGGCTAGGCGAGTTTTACTAGGCTTCAATTCTAAGCCCATGCTTTTTAACCATTCGGAGATTATCTCCTTACATCTTTGAACAACGGTTATGTCTTGGTGGAGAATTACGAAGTCATCGGCATATCGGATGAAGTGAGCGGCGGAAATGACTCCTGCGTACTTTCCTTCTCTATAAACCTTCCTTTTTGGGAAAGCTTGAGCTATCCGGTTTTCCATCCCGTGGAGGGCGATATTTGCTAATAATGGGGAAATAACCCCACCCTGCGGCGTACCCTCAGATGTTGGAAACAACTGCTTACCATCCATCACTCCCGCTTTTAACCAGGCTCGAACTTGTCGGCGGATGGTGGGGAATGTATTTAATTTTTTGAGCAGTGCTTCATGGTCGATGCGGTCGAAACATTTGGCAATGTCAGCATCTAACACGTATTTAGCTTTCTGACAAATTACCGTGAATATTTGCTCTATCGCATCATGGCATGAGCGTCCGGCTCTGAACCCGTATGAGTTAGGTTCAAATCGCGCTTCCCATTCTGGCTCTAGTGCCAGCTTGACAAGTGCTTGCAAGGTTCGGTCATTTATTGTCGGGATGCCTAATGGTCGCTTCTCCTCCGTCCCAGGCTTGGGAATCCATACTCGCCTAGTTGGAGCGACTTTTGGGCTTAATTTAAGTTTAGAAACAAGGGCGAGACGTTGTTTTGGGGTCAGGCTTTTAAGCCCATCCACACCAGCCGTCTTCTTGCCGCTGTTGTCTTGTGTTACCCGCCTGACCGCTAAGCATCTTGCTGACCAGGACTTCATCAACGTCTTTTGGAGTCTGCGTATTGCTTTAACATCACCACGTTGAGAGGCTCGATAAATTCGTTTTTGGAGCTTATAGACAGACCGTTCCAGCTTTCGCCAGTTAATGTGTCTCCATTCCACCATCGGTTGTGACCGTGTTTTAGACATATATACTCGGACTTTCGACTTTATCTTCCATATCACCGTGAGTCTGTCTGCATATCCCTGTCATTACAACAGGGCGTTAGCTTTTGACTCTATCCCACCTGTTCGCAGCATACGGTTAGCACCTGCTCTTGGTATTCGACATCCAACAGAGCATACGAGAGGTTATACCAATTTAATATAAAGCTGCATAGAATAGGGCTTCAAGAATAAACTTGTAAGATGACAACGAACTAATTTGC
>NZ_JAUBQB010000111.1:0-14637 GCF_036701035.1 Microcoleus sp. Pol7_B2
CAATAGGCTAAATTTAATTGTCCCAATAAAATAAATGCTACGGAGAGACAAAGGGTATGACGCGAGAAGAAGCAGTGCGGCGAATTGACCGGGCAGCCGAGGAAAAATGGACGGCACTAGATTTGTCGGGGCTGAATCTAAAAGAAGTGCCACCAGAAATTTGCAAGTGTATGCAGCTTGAGACTTTGCTGTTGGGGAAATCTTCTCAGGCATCGAGACGCGAAACAAATAGGTTCTTCCAATTTCCTGATGCGGTTCTTGGATTAACTAACTTAAAAATACTTGACCTCAATAACAATCCTATTAGCTCCATCCCAAAATCGATAGGGCAACTGTCCAATCTGGTAGTGCTTGACCTTAGCCGCAATCAGATTAACTCTATTTCAGAAGCGATAGGGCAATTGTCCAATCTGACACAGCTTAACCTTAACCACAATCACATTAACTCCATCCCAGAGGCAATCTGCCAATTGTCTAATCTGACACAGCTTAACCTTAACCACAATCACATTGGCTCCATCCCAGAGGCAATCTGCCAACTGTCTAATCTGACACAGCTTGACCTCAGTAACAATTACATTAGATTCATTTCCGAGGCAATCTGCCAACTGTCTAATCTGAGAGAGCTTAACCTCAGCCATAATAAAATTATCTCCATCTCAGAAGCAATCGGTCAACTGTCCAATTTGACATGGCTTAATCTCAATGAAAATGAGATTACGTGCATCCCAGAGGCAATCGGTCAACTGTCTAATCTGACACAGCTTAGTATCGAGCGCAATTTTAAAATTACCTCTATCCCAGAGGCAATCGGGCAATTGTCGAAACTGACACGCCTTAACCTCGGTCACAATAATATTACCTGCATCCCAGAGGATCTCGCGCAACTGTCCAATCTGACATCGCTGGATCTCAATTACAATAAGATTACCTGCATTTCAGAGGATTTCGGGCAACTGTCCAATCTGACATCGCTTGATCTCAATTACAATAAGATTACCTCCATCCCAGAGGAGGTTGGGCAACTGTCCAATCTGACATCCCTTGACCTCAGTAATAATGAGATTACCTATATCCCAGTAGCAATCGGGCAACTGTCCAATCTGACATTGCTTGATCTCAATAGGAATCAAATTACGTGCATCCCAGCGACAATCGGGCAACTGTCCAATCTGACATCGCTTGACCTCGGTAATAATAAGATTACGTGTATCCCAGAGGCAATTGGGCAACTGTCCAATCTGACATCACTTAAACTCCATAGCAATAATATTACGTGCGTCCCAGAGGCAATCGGGCAACTGTCCAATCTGATATCGCTTAGGCTCCATGACAATAAGATTACCTGTATCTCGGAGGCAATCGGACAACTATTGAACCTGACAAACCTTTACCTCAGTAGCAATAAGATTACCTATATCTCAGAGGTCATCGGGCAACTGTCCAATCTGACATTGCTTGACCTCAGTAATAATGAGATTACGTGCATCCCAGACGCAATTGGGCACCTGTCAAACCTGACACAGTTTTGTCTCCATAACAATCAAATTACGTGCATCCCAGAAGCAATCAGGCAACTGTCCAATCTGACATCGCTTGCCATCAGTGAAAATCAAATTACGTGCATCCCAGAAGCAATCGGGCAACTGTCCAATCTGACAGCGCTTAACCTCAGTAGGAATCAAATTACGTGCATCCCAGAAGCAATCGGGCAACTGTCCAATCTGACAGCGCTTAACCTCAATAACAATCAAATTACCTGCATTCCAAAAGCAATCGAACAACTGTCAAACCTGACAAAGTTTTTTCTCTATAACAATCAAATTACCTGCATTCCAGAAGCAATCGGACAACTGTCAAATCTGACATGGCTTGACCTCCGTGACAATCAGATTACTTCCCTTCCAGAATCGATTCGTGGCATGAAAAAAATAGAAAGATTTTTTTTGCATGACAATCCGATTCCGATTCCGATCCGAATCCTCCAAGGCAAAAACCGATGGTGCGGATCATCACCATCACGCGATTTTTATACCCTTATCGACTTCTACTTCCAAACCTGCAATCCCAACAATAGCGAAGAATTCAACGAAGCCAATTTTTGATTGTGGAGAAGAGGTTGATTGCCCTGACTTCTTCCTGCCTTTACACTAAGCGAGCTAGTGAGTAAAATTAACAAAAACACAAAAAGGGTGGCTATGGTCGATCGCGCTCAATGAGTTTTGGCTGGCATGTCGATTTACAAGCCCTAGGCAGGGAAAATTGAGTTTACCAGCCTATCCGTTTATAAAAATAGTGGTTTTTTCCTCAGTTTTCCCTCAAAGCAGCACTGATGTCCGTTTATGGAAATGGTATTAAGTGCACAGTAACTAATTTTGTCTTACAGTTTTGCCTTACTATTTTTTATTGTGTAAGACAGCCGAGCCACAAGACTTCCACGTCGTAAGCTGGGAAATGTGGTTATCCCCGCCCATAACACAATACGGTTCAGTTAATGTTTTTTTGTCATTGCAAGCGCATAGCGAAGAAATCGCAGTATATGTTTTTCACAGGGTTTTGTCTCTGTGAGTGTGTTATCTGAACCGTATTGGCCTATAACAAGGTTTTGAAGTGAGTGGGAAGTTACCCTTTCCCCGCCTAAACCTCTAGCGGGATTTTTTCGACGGGCTGTTAAGTCTTTGCCGAAGTGAAAAAGATTTAGAAGACCGTCGGAAAAATAGCCACCACCCTCCTAACTCTTGGCAACAACAAAAGTCATGTGTCACGCGCTTGAGGGTATTTAATAACCTTAATGGTTCCAATTTCTGACTCAGGATATGGGAATATCTTAACCCGGGGCTTAGAACTGCTACAGATTCAATATCTAACAGTTTCCCGCCTTTCTTCCCTGTACTCGAAATAGTGGCTTCCCCTATCTCTCGCAACCTCTTCCCCACAATCAAAAGTTGGCTTCGTTGAATTCTTAGGTATTGTTGGGATTGCGGGTTTGGAAGTAGAAGTCGATAAGGCTATTAAAATCCTCTGACCCGCACCAGCCTTTTTTGCCTTGGATGATGTGGAGAGGAAGCGGGATCGGATTTCCATGTAAGTAGAATGTTCCCATATTTTTCATGCCACGAATCGATTCTGGAAGGGAAATAATCTGATTGTCACGGAGGTCAAGCCTTATCAAATTGGACAGTTGCCCGATTGCTTCTGGGATGCAGGTAATCTGATTGTTATTGAGGTAAAGCCACATCAAATTGGACAGTTGCCCAATTGCTTCTGGGATGCAGGTAATCTGATTGTTATTGAGGTAAAGCTCTCTCAGATTGGACAGTTGCCCGATTGCTTCTGAGATGCAGGTAATCTGATTGTTATTGAGGTAAAACCCTCTCAGCTTGGACAGTTGCCCGATTGCTTCTGGGATGCAGGTAATCTGATTGTCACCGAGGTAAAGCTCTCTTAGATTGGACAGTTGCTTGATGACCTCTGGGATACAGGTAATCTGATTGTCACTGAGGTCAAGCCATTCCAGATTGGACAGTTGCCCGATGACCTCTGGAATGCAGGTAATCTGATTGCCACCGAGGTAAAGCTCTCTCAGATTCCTACACTTAACAATCTCCAGCGGCAATTCCTCTAACCCCAGCCTCCTCAAATTAAGTTCAATCAAATTTTTTTCGGCTGCCCGGTCAATTACTCGCACTGCTTCTTCTCGCGCCATACCCTTTGTCTCTCCGTAGCATTTATTTTATTGGAGCAATTAAATTTAGCCTATTGAAAAAAACGGCAGGAATCAAGATGCGACATCAAGAGAACACACTAATGCCATTTCCCAAAAATTAATGGGGCAATAAATATGTTCAAGGAAGGGAAAGAGCATTTTCTGAGTCCATGCTGAAAAGTGCCACAGTTTCATCAGGATATACCATTATCCTGATGAAGCTCTAGCATCTCAAGCCTTGGGCTAGAAAATACCAAGGTTTCAGTACAAATTAAAAACAGTCCAAATTATTGAAATATCAGGGCTTATGAATATTACTCGCGTCTCTGTTGACTCAGCAGGCAATCAGGGCAATCAAAGCTCAATTTTCGCCGGCATTCCTTCCATTTCGCCCGACGGGCGGTTTGTGGCGTTTATATCAGCAGCTTCCAACCTTGTGCCGGGGGACACTAATGCTAGCGACGATATCTTTGTGCGTGACACGCTAGCCAATACCACCATCCGTGTCTCTGTGGACTCAGCAGGTAATCAGGCGAATAGTGACTCCTCTATCCCTTTCATCTCAGCCGACAGGCGGTTTGTGGTGTTTGAGTCTAATGCCACCAACCTTGTGCCAGGGGACACTAACAATGAGAGAGACATTTTTGTGCGGGATTTGTTGACGAATACCACCACCCGCGTATCTGTAGACTCAGCAAGTAATCAGGCGAACAGTGGCTCTTATATCGCGTCTATCTCAGCCGACGGGAGATTTGTAGCGTTTTCATCTTTTGCCTCCAACCTCGTACCAGGGGACACTAACAATACAACCGATGTCTTTGTGCGAGACACGCTAGCCAATACAACTACCCGTGTATCTGTAGACTCAGCAGGTAATCAAGCGAACGATGTCTCCTACTCCTACCTCCCGTCCATCTCAGCCGACGGGAGGTTTGTGGCGTTTGAGTCTAATGCCACCAATCTAGTGCCGGGAGATACTAACGATACAGGCGACATATTCGTGCGAGACACGCTTACGAATACCACTACCCGCGTATCTGTAGACTCAGCAGGTAATCAGGGGAACGGTGGATCCGTCGAACTCTCCATGTCAGCCGACGGACGGTTTGTGGCATTTTCCTCTTTTGCCACCAACCTCGTACCGGGGGACACTAACGATACAAGCGACATATTCGTGCGGGACACGCTTACGAATACCACCACCCGCGTATCTGTAGACTCAGCAGGTAATCAGGGGAACGGTGTCTTCGGTTCTAGTATCTCCATTTCGCCCGACGGGCGGTTTGTGGCGTTTGACTCTACTGCCTCCAACCTCGTGCCGGGGGACACTAACAATGAGCGAGACATATTCGTGCGGGACACGCTTACGAATACCACCACCCGCGTATCTGTAGGCTCAGCAGGCAATCAGGGAAACAACGACTCCTTCGGTCCTCTCTCCATCTCTGCAAGCGGGCAGAGAGTAGCGTTTGTTTCTACTGCCTCCAACCTCGTGCCAGGGGATACCAACAATATCCCCGATGTCTTCGTTTCTGACATTGGTAACACTCCAGCCAGTAACCCTCCTGATAACAACATCAACGGTACTCTAGGCAACGACATTTTCACTGGCATCAATAGCAACGATATCATCAACGGTTTGCGGGGCAACGACCTCCTGTCTGGCGGGGGTGGCAACGACTCTCTGTATGGTGGCAAAGGTTTTGACACTCTCAACGGCGGTTTGGGAAACGATATTCTAGTCGGCGGCGGGGGCAACGATGTCTTTGTTTTAGGTGTCGGATTGGGAGTGGATACAATTGCTGATTTCGCCAACTCTCAAGATACCGTGCAACTAATCAATGGCTTGACCTTCCGACAGCTATCAATTTCGCCGGGAACTGACGGCACATTAATTACAGTAGCCAGCAGCGGTGAAGTTTTAGCTTCTTTGATAGGCGTTGCTCCTGCTCTCATTAGTTCTGAAGATTTTATCTCGGTCTAGAGTTTGAAAGTCACCACCTAGACTTATCCTTTACTTTAAGGTGATCACTTTAGAACGCAAGGATTAAAATAATACCGACTAGAATCGCCGGACAAATAGAACAAAACCTTAACCTCCCTAAAACTTGTTTTAGACGGGAATAGCAGTATACCCGCCTAGAACAAGGTTTTGGAATGAGTGAGAAATTACCTTATCCTCGCCTAAAGCTTCCAGCGGGATTTTTACGACTGGCCGCCATTGTTTTCTTCGTAGTCACAATTAAAAAATCGGCCATCGGAAAAATCGCCGCCTGCCCGTCCGGCTGAGGACACCAAAAAGTCGTGTGTCACGCGCTTGTTACTACTTAACGTTACTGTTAGACTAAATGAAACGCTTGACACAAGGGATTTGTTTGTTATGCCTAACCCTAAAGGACACGAAGACTCAATCAAAGATTCCCGCTTTAAAGCTACTTGGCATAGCGGCCCGACTCGCACTATTCGAGTTCCGATCGCCCTGGCTGACGCTACTCTAGATTATGCCCGACAACTTGACAACAAACTCGAACCGCGTGACACAGCAAATGGGCGTAGTGGTTCCGAAGTAGATAAAAAACAATCTCAATCGCGTGACACCAGTGGTTCAATTGATGAAGTCAAGCGATTAAAGGGTGAATGTAAGCGACTTCAGAATTTAGTGAGTGACATGAGGATTGAGCTGTACCAGACCCGACACGCTGAAATTGAGGTACCAGAAGCTGCTGACTTGTTAAACAGGCTCAAAGCCAAGCGTAAAAAATCAGCGGCAACACTCGCAGACATTGAGGCAATTTTGGAGATGATTGAAGAGTAAACCCCAAAAGGGAATTAGGAATTACGCCCCTAAAAAGGGGCTTTACTCGTACAAAACTTTACAATTGCAGGGTTGTATTTTCTCGAAGAAGCTGCGATCGTAAGTAATTAAGGAAGATTGACGCGCGACTGATTGGTGCTAGTCACACCAAACAAGTCACGACTTCCCCAAATCGTTCTCGTTCAACGTTTGGAGCCTAACTATAATGCCATATTCAGCCGATTGCCTTGAGGGGCGATCGCAACTCTTAACGGAGTTGGCGGGGTTTTGCCATGACTAAACCTATTGCCAGCTACAGACGGATAGACCGATTAAAAGCGATCGCATTTGAGCGCGGTTTCACCAATGAAGATGCAAAGCAGTTCGGGAAGCTTTCTAAAACTGCTACTTGGGAAACACTGCTTGACCTCTACCTTGTTGAGGGTGAATCGCTTGACACAATGCTAGGTGTACAGCTAGACAACACGCTAGATATTGTAGACACGACTGTAGACAGTGTAGACACCCTTGATTGGACTAATGATGGTTCGTCCCCGGTGTGTAGTTTTAGCCGCCAAAATTCCACTAACTTTCTAGACTGGGTTGATTTCGGGCAACTTATCGCGCTCGTACTCGCATCGGCGGGAGTGTTTGTGCTGGCGATGTCCCTGTGGCGACAAATCAACCCTTTAAATCTTTTCCCTCCAGTCCGCGTAAACATTCAAATCGGAGCGAAATAATGGGAACCATGACTCGACTATTTGGCGGCGATAGCTCAGAAGCTATTAGCAGCAAGAGCGAGGTGCTCAGCAAAGCAACGGATGCAAGCGTAATAACACCTCTAAATCCTGGTAAATTCAGCAGTATCCGCTCTATTCCTGTACTTGATGCCCCCCGCTACTTCACTAAGGAGGAAGCTGATGCCCTGAAAGCTGAATCCAAACAGAAAACAGAGGACGCACGGCACACGAAAAAAGCCTACAAAGCGATGTCTGCCGTTGAGGTTGCCGATGCAAAAGTTCACAAGGCACACAGAGGGTATGAGATTGCAGTTGCTACCAATGAACTGACGAAGAAGCAAGCAGATTTCAAACTGGCTAAAAAATTGCACGGGTTGCGACCAGGATATGCTCGGCTAGGGGTAGGACTTGAAAAAGCTGAGAGCAAGGCTACAGAACGGATTGAAGCTATCAAGGCTAAACTTCTGGGAGGTTCGGCAGAATGATAAAAGCGATCGCACTCACCAACAACTTTGTGTTGACTGCGATCGCCTCCAGCTTTCTATGTTGGTTGGCATCGCTGCATTTCTCCCTTCTGTATTTTGTGCAAGCACTCTTTGCGCTCAAGCTTATCATCAGCGCTACTGCATGGGTAGTTGACGACGCTCTTGTAAGGTTGCTGAAAATCGACTTAATGGAATTGCGGTTCCGGCTGATAGTAAGTACAATTGCTGCCTTGGTCGGTGTGGGGGTGATGCTATGTCGCTTCTGAAAGTTTCAGTTCTGTCTGTTTCGGGCGTTTGCTTGTGGCTGGCTCCTCCGTTCGTTTTCTCGCGCAGAATCCCTCTGCACAATTTCATGCAAGGCATCGCCCTGGTGTCTGGTTTTGCCTGCTGCTTTGAAGCCCGTCGCTCTGCTCTGAAATTGGCGAAGATTGAGGAATTCGAGGCATTAAAGCAGGCGGCCATTGATAGCGATGTAGTCCACGAAATCAGTACCTCAGTCTATGTTAGTGAGGAAACCAGGAAGAGGGAAGCTGAGGCAATTTTGGCAGCTTCCGAGGAGGAAGTGGAAGCTAAGCGGGAAGCGTTGGAAGCTATATATACCAACGACTTACAGGCAGAAGCTTCCGCTACCGTTTCCGAAAATGATGCTAGTGATTTACAGCTTTGGTGGAAAGTGGAAGCGGCGAAAGTTGAGGGAAAAACTGTGACCTGGATTATTGAGAATATTCTCAACAAGAAGGGGCGTAAATTTTCTGAAGGTAAAAAGCAGCTTGAGGAATTAATTAAAAAATTTGGTGAAAAAGGAGGATAATAGAACGTGGGCCGGGGGGGGACAGCTCGCGTGGCCGCCCCCTCCCCGGCCGCGATATTTTTGCTTGCTCGCTTCAAACTTAACTGTCCAACTCAACCGGGTTGAGTGATACCCGGTATACTCCCCAAAACAGAATAACTAATGGTATATTGTCAACCCCAAAAAGATTGACCTAACCATTGGCAAAAATTTGAGTTTTACTTTTCCTTTTTTAAAAATGTTGGTGGGGGGGTAAAATCAAAATTAGATAAAACTGTCCTGGCTACTCGATTCAAGTGTCGATGTAGGTGGCTGCCAGGTTATCTGGATAAAAAAAAGACCTAATAGGCGATTGGTGGAGTCCTAGTTGTGCGTGAGTGCGACGAATCCAGAAGGCAACCCTAGAAATGTCTTGATGTAGCGAGTATTGAGTTGTGCGTGACAGGGGCTCAAGAAATCTCTCAAGGTAGGTTGATGGAAGGCGGGTCTAACAGAGCCCGGAGAAACAGGCAGCATCGGAAGGCTGCGCGTGCGAAGGATGCAACACACCAATGTAAACAAGCTGGAGGATTTCCCATTCGCACGGGAGAGCTAGCTTTTATCGTCATATTCTTGCTTTGACGGCTAAAAGCGGTTCCTATTGTGATGCTGAAAAACAGCACCCAAAATCCTCCAGCAATTACAAACACCAAAAAACCGCTGACTCAATTGGAACCTGAACAGCGGCTTTTGGATATGGTCGGAAGACCAAACAATCTAGTATGAATACTAACTTACTGAGGCATCACTTTTCAAGTGAGATGTTCAGTTGGCCGCTAGTACCCGTTTGTGGGAAGCGACCTTACCATAAAAAATGGATCACTGAAATTTATCATCCCTCTGAAATTGTTGGTCAAATTGAAGCCGGCAAAGCTACAGGGTTTGGGGTGAAATTGGGTAAGGGTCTGTTAGCCATAGACTTTGACGGTGACTCTGCCCTACAACTTTTATCTAAATTGTCTGGGGAAAATAATCTTGATATTTTCTCTCAAACAACTAGCTGGAGTAGCGGTCGCCCTGGGCGTAAACAGTGTTTATTCTCTGTTCCCGAAAAAGATTGGTCGCGTCTCCGCAATCTTAGAATTGCCACGGGTGTGGTTGATGCTGATGGAGCTGAGGAATTTTTAGAGTTCCGGTGGTTGGGAACTCAAAGCGTGTTACCGCCAAGCATTCATCCCTCTACACTCAAGCCATATCAATGGATAAATAACCCGGCTCAATTTCCCCCGGTGTGCGCTCCTGAGTGGCTTATTAACTTATGTGAAAGCTGGCATAGCGAGTATGCGGGGCTTGATGAGCTTGATTTAGTCCGGTTCCCCGTGCGACTGTTCCCCTACTTTGGCCGCCAGATGTTGCCCTGGCTCCTGGCCCGTCGTTTTGATGTGTCCCGTTGGCAGAACTCCGGCTGCTCTAAGGGTTCGGGCGTGGGTAAATTTTCTTTGAATGCCGCTAGCTTGATACTTAAGCGTTCCCCTGGACACATCAGGAAGTTGCTTTCTGCGGCTAAATCTTCAGGACTAATAAGAAGCTATAAGCAGCGCGGTGTCTGGATTACAGTATTTTATTCGAGTTTGGAAAAAGCGATTGCACTTTCGGGCATTGATAAACTGGGCCCCATCGCTTCTATAAATATTGACTTTTTAAAAAATATCCATCTCATCGCTACAGAGGTGGAAGCTCAGAATTTGCAGCGATCGTCTTTCCACCTGCAACGGCGGGAAGAAATCGAGCAAATAAAGCCGGGGGAACCTTCCGGCCTCCGCACTCCGACGCAAATAATGGCCGCTTCTACGCACCCCTGCGATAACCTGGCGCGGGTACTGGGAAGAAGTGAGCGGTTCATTTTTTGCGAATCGGGGTTTAAATTCTACGGCGGTAGTCAAGAAGCGATCGCACAATTGCGCGGTTTATCTTCGAGCACTGTTAGCCGCCACCTTTCAAATAGTTATCGGCTGGCTGCTTCTCCGGTGCGGAAGTTCCGCTCGGAGTTGCCCCCGATTTCTAAAAAGCAACTGCTTGAGCGTCTCCCGCTCTTGCAAAATATGCCGGCTAACTTCTGCCGTGAAGATGGCTTAATTCTTTTGGGGGGCGATTGGTACAAGCCACATCCCAACATTTATTTACTAAATCATCGCCTGGTGTCTGCTCGTCGCCGTCGGGCTGCGATTCATAAGCAGAAGTTATTGGTTTTGAAAATCTCGCCGGGGGATTTAGAGAATAACTTTTCCTTATCAAAAGCTTTTGAAGAAGATTTTTCAAAGAAAGAAAACCGCCAAAAAAACCAGGAGAGGGAAAAGCAAAAACGATCATAGCTCAGCAATAACCCCGAGATCACCGGGACAGACTTTCTAAGATCTATCCCAATAGTTAGAATGTTGGCACTGATTTTAGGTGTCAAATGGTTTTAATCCCGTTCCCCAGCCGCGGCCCTCAACTTCTGAAAGTTAGAGAGTCTGTTTCGCCGCCCCCAAAAACTAGCTCCAACAGGAGGACATACTTGGAAGTTCGCGATCGGGAGTATTTGTTTGAGGATGAAGTGGAGGCGATGATTAAGGCCGCCAGAAAGGGGCGGTGGGGTCATCGGGACTCTACGCTTATTCTGATCGGCTATCGGCACGGGCTGCGGATATCGGAGCTGGTAAACTTGCGCTGGCAGCAAATCAATCTCAAGACCGCTCACATTCACGTTAGGCGGCTTAAGGGTTCGCGGCCGAGTGTTCACCCGCTGGCTGGGGAAGAGATGCGATCGCTCAGGCAGTTGCAGAGAGATTTTCCTGACTCGCCCTACCTGTTTGTATCGGAGCGGGGCGGGCCGATTACTCCAGACGCGGCTAGGAAGATGATTAAGAAGGCGGGGGAGGTTGCCGAGCTTCAGTTCCCGGTACATCCCCATATGCTTCGGCACGGCTGCGGGTACTATTTGGCGGCTAAAGGGATAGACACCAGGGCGATTCAAGAATATTTGGGACACGCTAATATTAGCCACACAGTTCGCTATACCCAATTAGCACCCCATCGGTTTGATGGATTTTGGGATGACTGACAGTTACTCAACCAGTTATGTAATCGCTCGCTGTTACTTAGCAGCTAGCGGTAAGACACCATTACCATAAGCGGTAACATACCATAAACAGTAACATACCATTATTAAGAGACAGAGTTTCTAAAATTACCCCTAAAACCCTATCAGAGATTGAAACCTAAGTTCGATTCTCAGATTAGCTTTTACCAACTGCCCGAAGCACCCTAAAACCCTACCTTGCTTAGTAAAAAAATTAGCGTTCTTTGAGTAAGCGCTCTGTTTTTGCTAAGTTCTCCCAGGCTTTTTTATCATCTGGAGATAACCTTACCGCCTTTTTAAATGCTTCTAGTGCTTCATTAAGTTTACCTTGTCTTAAGAGAATTTCACCAATATAATTGGAATGAGAAGCACCTTCAGGAAATCCAGTTTCTTCTTTTCGACATAAAGCAATCGCTAAATCATATAAGCCTTGTTCGACTAAATGTTCACTAATAAGATTTGGAAATGGAAAATGGTTAATATCTGACCCGCAAACATCTGTTCCTTGCCCAGGCTGAAAAATTTCAATAGCTTTTTGATAGGCCTCGATAGCAGCAGTGCGTTTTCCTTGTTTGATTAGTGCATATCCCAATCCAACATAGTTATCCATCATGCTCCTAGAGTTATCAAACGTAGAGGGAGAATTCTTAATCTGCTTCCGATAAAAAGATTCAGCATCGCTATACTTTTCCATTCTTAGCAACAACATACCTAAATCATTGATGACCTCTGGATCGTTGGGTGTGCGTTGCAGTTGCTGTTGAAATATCGACAGAACTTCTTCAAGACGATTTTGTCTTTGTAGAAGGAAGACTAATTCCATAGAATTCCATCGTCCAGGAAGATTCCGCAGCGAAATTGATTTTCGATATGCTGACTCCGCATCTTCAATTTTATTTAAGCTTTCTAAAACCTGACCTATTGCATTATACGCATTTGCTGCTAATTCACCTTGATCGTTCACGGATTGAATTGCTTTTTTTAAAACAACTAAAGCATCTTCAGGCTTATTTTCCATCCACAAAACGTACCCACTTCCAATATATGCTTCAGCAATAAGTTGCTTATTCTCAGCTTGTTCTATAACCAGGTTATAATTTTTCAATGATTCGTTATATTGGCATATACTGCGTAGAGAATTAGCTAATTCGATATATGCACGAAAATCTCTGGGATTTACTTGGATTTTGTATTGAGACTGCCTAATGGTTCCAAAAGCTGTATCACGCATAATTGAATAATCAATACCTGGAGAATGCCTACATTTATCAACCTGTGCATACGATGCTTGCCGTGTCAACAGCACTATTAAAGTTGAAAAAATAAAAGTGATTTGAGCAAACTTCATAAAACAGTTTGGTTTAGGGAGTAAAATTCTTAATGTGAAATTAATTAATATCTTTCGACAGGCAAGACAATCGGTCAATCCATAAATTCATTGTTTGAATTCATAAAAGTCATACCCTAAATTTATAACACCCAACTAAACACCATATAACATTTTCGGCTCCATTCCATACAAATTATTCAAAATTGACTTGACATTGGGAAACACTACTTTCCCCGCCTAGCTTTAGTATGCTGCAAATGACTGGTTTCCCCGATTAAACGACCTACAGCCTGAATTACCTGCACTGCGGTCAATTCAGTCCCCAGAGAGCTTAAAAAGCCACGTTGTTGATACTGACTAGCCCTTTGTTGAGAATAAACGTTAATCTGTTGTACCCAGGATGTATGCTTATTTTTTACTGAGATATTTTGCCAGTTCTGGGACTTCACCGGCCTTTTGCCAGTCAGCTTCCCCTCGCCGAACTTTTGTGCGATCTGTGATTTTCTGAACTTCCCAGAGTTGCAAGGTGGTATACGGCCCTTCAGGCTTACCCGATCGGAACACGTACCAGTCAGCAATTTCAGGGGCTGCTTGCTTAGCAGGTTTTACCACCCGTCGCTCTACTGGGCTTGGAGTTGGTGAGGTGGATTTCTGATTCATCTTTATTAACCATGCACCCAGAAAACCAAATCCACCAAGGAGTCCTCCTCCGACTCCAAACATTACGACAGGAGAAGTGGCACGGTAGGGTTCCGGGGCCGCCGGAGTGGGAGAAGGTGTCGGGGAGGGGGTTGAGTCGTCGTAATTTCGGTGTCGGTTTCGCGGATAATATGGCTCGCTGCGAGTCCTTTTTCCTTTTTTCGCGGCTTCGGATGGGAGAGAAATTGTTGTGGCAGCTAATAAGCTTCCGCCTAAGAGTAGCAGCAGTTTTCGGCGCGACAGTTTAGTAGAATAGTTCATGTTCTGAGAAATGATAGGGGTATCAATATTTTCTCAGAACACCCGACAAAGCAAAATAGCACTCGCAGCCCGCCAAGTATTTTATTTTTGACTGGCTGAACATTTAAAGTTCTATTAATTATTTAATGCGTCTGCACTTAGGAGGCGCTATCAATGAACCGCGTGACACAATGGTAGAAAAAGCCTTAAGCATCTAGGCTCAAGGCTTTTTTGTTGGGTATTTGCTCGGTAATATCAAAATATAAAAACCGTGTGTCACGCGCTTGATACTACTTAACAATACTGTTAAACTAATAGCTCAAACGCATGACACACGATAATACACGTATCTTATTTACTATTATGCCAAATCCTAAAGGACATGAGGACTCAATCAAGGATTCTCGATTTAAAGCTGCTTGCCAGAGTGGTCCTACTTGCACCATCCGAGTTCCGAGCGCCTTGGCTCAATCAGGAAGTGCTTTTAACCTGATGTAACTGCAAGGGTTACAAGCCCTAGACTGGGAAATGTGCCTATCTTGATGGATCTGTAGCAGTTTTAAGTTGTAGATCAGAATATGCTCCTTCCTAGAACATATTCATTGCCATATGAATTTTCGGGAAACGGCGTTAGTGTGTTCTCTTGATGCCGCATCTTGATTCCTGCCGTTTTTTCCAATAGGCTAAATTTAATTGTCCCAATAAAATAAATGCTACGGAGAGACAAAGGGTATGACGCGAGAAGAAGCAGTG
>NZ_JAUBQB010000112.1:0-14147 GCF_036701035.1 Microcoleus sp. Pol7_B2
CTGGCACATCTCTTGATGAAGTTATTCGTGCTTATTGTGCAGAAAGAGTGTCTCATACTTATTTGAAATGACTATATTACCCTCTCTGACCAAGCCATCTATCTTAATCATGGATAATGCACCGATTCATCGAAAAACAGCCATTCGAGAACTGGTAGAGGAAACGGAGCATCAAGATCTTTTTCTCCCAAAATATTCTCGCCTACCTGAACGATATTGAACACGATTTTAGTGCCTTAAAGCGAGCCCGAATTTATGCTCCTCCTGGCACATCTTTAGATGAACTCATCTGTGCCTACTGCGCTCAATAGTGTCTCTTTTTTATTTGAAATGAGTATATAAGTAATTACCCGAACCTGATATTACTTCACGAGTATCTCTTGAATGCTGCTGTCACTTTTTTGAATAGACCTCTGGAAAAAGTCTCCAATAAGGGCAATAGTGAGGTGATTGAGAGGAAAAACTGATGACTTACGAACAAGTGCAAAGCTTAAAGCCAGAAGCCTTCAAGAGATTATGTGGCGTTGGGTCTACAACTTTTGCAGAAATGGTGTCAGTAAAGCGAACAACAGCAATTTCAGAAACGGAAACCCGGTCGTCCGCCTAAACTGAGCTTAGAACATCAGCTACTACTGGCATTACAATATTGGCGAGAGTACCGTACCTACTTTCACATTGCTCAAAGCTGGAACATCAATGAATCCACTGCGTTCCGGCAAGTGAGGCACGTAGACAATACATTGATTCGTTCAGGTCGGTTTAGCTTACCCGGAAAGAAAGCACTGCCACAACCTGACTCAGTTTGAGAAGTGGTTGTGGTCGATGTGACCCAAAGTCCAGTCGAGCGTCCAAAAAAAAACAACGACAAGTGTTTTCGGGCAAAAAAAAGTATCACACCTTGAAGTCACAATTAGTGGTCAATCAAAAGACGGGAGCAATTATTTGCAGAGCTTCGTGGTAAAGGCAGAAGGCATTCCTTGTGACTATTCATTCTTCAGTAAAGTCAGGCTAGCCACTACAATTAAGCTTTGGCGTGACAAGGGTTATCAAGGAATTGGGAAACTTCTTGCCAATAGTCAGATCCCTACTAAAAAGCCCAAAAGCTCTAATTTATCTAAGGTTCGACGGCAAGAAAACCGTACTCTGGCAACCCAACGTATTGTCATTGAACACGTCAATCGGAAACTGAAAATTGTTCGGATTCTGTCGGAACGTTACCGAAATCGCCGACGTAGATTTGGTGTACGCTTCAACCTGATTGCAGGCATCTATAACTATGAACTTAACCTTTCATAATGAGTTTTGCAAAAGGTCTAATAATTTCCCGCTCTTAGGTATCTCTATTAAGATGCGATTACCCTGGCATTGTGTAATCTAATCTACCAGAAAAATTGTGCGTATTCGTAATCGCTATTGGCACCTTACAGAAGATAAATTGTGCAGAATTACCGAGCGACTAAAAACACAATTCCCACTTCCCCAATTTCATCGCATCTCAGGAACTCTCACAGTCTCTGTAGGAGGCATAATTGCCTCTTTAGCATTCAACTTTTGATTCAACTCCCGAATCCGGCGCGACAGCAAGCGAATAATATTCACCGCAATTCCCGGCGTTTCATCAATCGCATCGTATAGCTGCATTTGAGTCAGCATCAAACACTCGGATTGTTCGACAGTAGAAATAGAAGCCGATCGAGGTTCGGCATCAAAAAGCGACATTTCCCCGAAACAAGCCCCCGCTTTCAACTGTGCCAAATCCCGATCACCTATATGCACCCGCACCGTTCCCGATACCAAAATATAGAGAGATCGACCTTCTTGTCCTTCCGTAAAAATCCTGTGCTTGGAAGGAAACGAAAGTTCATCCATTACCGATGCTAGACGCACGAGAAAATCATCCCGCAGTTCCTTAAAAATCGGAACCTCCCTCACAAACAATAGGCGTTCGACGCTTGTTAACATAATGAGATGCAGTGATTAATTGAAACTTAAAAACGGGAAGGAGAAGGGGAATAAAAACCGTTGACGGTTGACGGTTAACTGTTGACTGACAATCACAACTGCCAACTGACAACTGACTAATGTTACCTTTTTCCCCCAGCACCGAACTCTGCCATCATCTCTTCAACTTGAGCGGATACCAAATTATCGGGGTCATTTTGCAGCCTGGGCAACAATTCGCCCAAAGCCCGCGGCGAAGCTATTTTCAAATAGGCTAACACTGCTTCGCGGACAAAACCCGTCGGGTGCTGCAGACAGACGAGAGTTTGTTGAGCCGTAAGACTCCAGCGCGCTTCTCTCGCCAAGTGAAAGCAGCAGGCCAAGGCCCAATCCGAAAGGAAGTGGCGCAATTCTAGCAAGCGGCGCAAACGATCGCTAGGGGCTAGAGGTTTGTAAACCATCAATTCCGAGAGGTTGCTCAATTTTTCTCTTTCCGAGTGTTGATCTAACAAATTGATGAGCGATCGCTTCCTAGCTATATCCACAGTATTATCGAGAATTTCCAATCCCCTAGCAACCAAAGAAGGTTGGCCGGAAGCGATGTTGAAAGCAGCCGCTTGTACTGTTTCCAGCGGATAAAGAAACTTCATCAGCAAAAAACAGCGCTCTTTAGCATCAGCTTCCAACCCCGCCAGAGCACGCTGCAACAATTGAGCCGTATCGTTCCCAGCTTCCCGGGCGCTGTTGCCCTCTCGCTCTGAGAAATTGCCGTAGGTTGTTACCCCAGACAAATCTACCAGACCTGCATAAATTTGACCGATAAACATTAACTCCTGTTCGATAAGAGTTTCCAAGCCGCTACGGCCGATGCGGTCTAGAACCCCTTCTATCCCCGCTTCCGAAGGCATTTTTAACAGGATGCGGAGGATATTGCGCCTTGTCGTTCCCCAAGCCGTCATCAAATTGCTCACCAAAATGTCGATCGCCTCCGGAGTCCCAATTTGACCCAGAGCCGTCCAAGCTTGCAACCTGACCAAATCCGACTTGTGGATATCCTCAGCCAAATACACGAGCAAAGGAATGGCGTCGTTGTGCAGTTTGACTATAGCCTGCAAAGCCGCTTCCCTAGTCGATTTATAACCAAGTCCGCGCAGCAGCGAAGGATAATATTCTTCCGAATGAGTAGACGAAATCACATCTAACAGAGCGCAGCGCACTCGCAGAGATTCATCTTGCAACAGATTGGGGATATGCAGCCGCAGCCCTTGTAAATAATCAGCTTCTCCAAGAGCCCGCGTCCCCATAACACGTTCCCGCTCTTGCTTGTGTGTCAGCATTTGGCGCAGTGTGTTAGTAGCCTCTGCCTTTTGCTGGCGATCGCCCCTTCTCATAATTAAAGCAGCCGCCGTACCCCGCACCACCGGATCGACCGTCGGCTGCAAGTAAGGCCGCAAGCTCTCAATATTCGGTTCAGCTTCCGTCAGCCAGATGTAGCGCAAAGCCAAGGCCAGCACCTCCGGCGGCAAGGATTGCTGCGAGAGTGCGCGGACAGATTCTAAATATGCGGGGTTCGGGTGTTGCAGCATCGTTTCCAAGCTCTGGCGCTGCAAACCAGGGGAGAGCGAATCCAAGAGGGGAGCCAGAACTTCTCCGACATTTTTGGGGTCAATTTGCGTCAGGAGTTCTATGCAAGAGCGCTTTTCATCTTCGCCCCCCGGCTTTT
Source organism: Microcoleus sp. Pol7_B2 (assembly GCF_036701035.1). Lineage (NCBI taxonomy): Bacteria > Bacillati > Cyanobacteriota > Cyanophyceae > Oscillatoriales > Microcoleaceae > Microcoleus > Microcoleus sp. Pol7_B2. Next base: position 3,665 of record NZ_JAUBQB010000112.1, read on the forward strand.
GTAGAGTTTCCACCACTGCCCGCTTGAGAGCTTTCAGGTCAACGTCTGTGACGCCCAAGCGTCCCCGCTCCGCACTTTTGACCAACAAACCCACGTATTGAGAGCGGATCAGCCATACCACAAACACCCACAACAGTGCCAATATGACGATCACGCCAATAAATATCAAGCTTTGCTGGTCGTGAAATACATTTTCGTCTTGCTGGGGGAGTATCTTGCCTGTCACCCACAGCATAATCAGGATGCCTACTCCTGTAGCTCCGCAGGACAAAGGTTCGCCCACACCGTTGACCAAAGTTTGAATTCCCGATCGAATATTGTCGGGAATCGGTTGAAATAAAACCGGGCTAACAGTTTCCAAAAGCGTGTAGTGCAGCAGTTCGTCTAAAAATCTCAGCAATATTAGCCCGATAAACACAGATACTAGCTGGCCCAGAGATGCTCCTATGGTCAGCACCCCGAGTATAGCGATGCCCGCCGGCAAAATCATCGCCGTCACGAATACACCGATTCTTTCCACTAACCGGCTCGAAGCGAACCACTGAGTTGCCACTTGAAACAGGCCTTGTATGCCTTCATAAATGCCCAAGAAGCTAGCGATCCAGCTAGCTCCATCCCCCGGGTTTTGGTATTCTAGCTGGCTGTAGAATTGGAAATCTACCAGCACGTAGACGACTTCTGCGAGGATGAAGAAACTGACTAGAGGTACGGCGTATTTTTGAAGTGGGCCTGTAACTTTGCGGGCGGTAAATTCTTCTTGGTCGTCGTCTTCGTCGTCATCCGTCCAGTGAGCCGTTTCCGGGAATGCTTGGCTGTATTTTTCCGTGAGGTAGTAGAGCAACACCGAGCCTGTCGCCACCATCAACCCCGATATGAGGGTAACGTTTTTGAGTCCGACTACGTACAGCAAAACAGGCAGAGAAAATCCGCTGACTACTCCAGCTACTAGATAGCCGCTACTGACTAGCGGATAGGTGCGCTTGATTTCTCTAATATTAAACAGTTGGTTGGAAGTGATAGAAGTGTTGAGGTCATTGAGGACATAGCAAGCTTCCACCCACAGCCACATCAAAAAAATAGTAATAAAAGCTATGCTGACGCCAGCTATCTGAGTATTTTCGTAGCCGATGCCGAATCGAAACAAAAATAGCGGTATCGACATCATTGCCAGAACAACCACTACGGTGCGCCTTAGCGGCAGGATTTTTTGCAGCCACGAGTAGACAAATCCCAACCCAGAACCGATAAACGCGCTGGCTATGTAAATCCAGGGCATTTTATCTGCACCAAATTCATCTAGAAAAAGACCTACTGTGCTGAGTTCCAGCCAGATCAGCCCGACGGAGGTTAGAGTGTAGACGACGAACATCAGTACGGTTCGCTCTACTTCTTCCGATCGCAGGTTGAGCGATCGTAGCACTCCTTGTCTTACTCCCGCCGAACCGCTGATTTGAAAATTTTCCATGCAGCGTTGATTTCCCTGTGTGGTAGCTTATTCCTGACTAACTTCGGAAGTCATCAGCTATCAGTCACCAGTTTATGACTGATGACTGCTTACTAATGACTATCTATTTATACTTTCTTCGGCGATAGCAGCATCATCATACTGCGTCCTTCTTTTTTGGGGGCTTGCTGCACTTCTGCGATTTCCTGCAAATCTGTCGCCATGCGCTTAAGCAAGTCCTCTGCTAGGTTGCTGTGTTGGATTTCCCGACCTCTGAACATGATCGTGGCTTTTACTTTGTCCCCAGATTTGATAAAGCGGTCTGCTAGTTTGAGGCGCACTTGGTAGTCGTGTTCTTCAATTTTGTAGCGCATCTTCACTTCTTTAACATCGGCAGTGTGCTGCTTCCGCTTTGCTTCTCGCGCTTTCTTTTCCTGCTCGAATTTGTACTTCCCATAGTCCATTACCCGGCATACGGGCGGGTCAGCTTTGTCGCTGACAAGTACGAGATCGAGTTCTTTTTCTTCTGCCAGGCGCAGCGCTTCTGCAGGCGTCAATATCCCTAGTTGCGCGCCGTCGGTATCGATTACCCGGATTTTGGGGTATCGAATATTTTCGTTGATCTGGGGTAGGTTGCGATTTTGTCTTCTTTCAATCACAGGCATGAATGGTTTTACAAGCAGTAGTTTAATAGCGAAGCTTCTTGATAGTTACAGGTTTGATCGGTCAATTTTTCACGATTGACGATCGAACTGTTTTATAAGGTGTTACCCTTACCGGACGTACTACCGCGCCCTGTGTCCCCTCCGCTAAAGCCTTGGGGAATATTTGGACGATCGTAAATGAATTCTTACAATACTTGCTATTCTACTCAGTCTGGCTGAGTTTCTGCTTAGTTTTATTTTAACTTCACACACGATCGCCCGCCCCCTTGCCCGATTGATGACAAAACCGTCAAAAATTCAGGGTAAAAGCTTAAGGATGAGGTAAAGTCGCTTTTCCTAGCCCATCTCGCCGGGTCGGACAAGTCCCCCAACTCGCCTGATTTGCCTTGTAGAATAGGTATAAGCAAGTGTAAATTTATGTTGCGAGCTGAGGCAAAATTGACAAATTCTCTGCTGTGGCACCAACGGGTGGGAACTCAACGAGACTGGATGTGGCGGGGTTGGCAAACTCGCTACACTTATTTGCGGCCCGATGGGGTACGAAATCAAGACGCGCTGGAATTTCAAGATTCTGCGGCAAAACCAATGGCCCCGCGCGCATCGGGAACGCCGATTATTTTACTGCACGGGTTTGGAGCTTCGATCGGTCACTGGCGACAAAATCTTGCCCAACTCGCCGAAAACCAAATGGTTTACGCCTTGGATTTGTTAGGGTTTGGCGCTTCGCAAAAAGCTCCGGTCAACTACTCTGTGTCTTTGTGGGTCGATCAAGTTTATGATTTTTGGCTAACTTTTATCAGAGAGCCAGTAATATTGGCAGGAAACTCGATCGGCTCGCTAATTTGTCTGGCCGTAGCCGCAGCTCACCCGGACATGGTGGCAGGCACGGTGATGATTAGCCTCCCAGACCCCTCTGTGCGAGCCGAGGCGGTGCCCGGATGGCTGCTTCCGGCGATCGAAGCGGTTGAAAGTTTGTTTGTTTCTCCGATCGTACTCAGGCCTCTGTTTTATTTGGCCCGCAAGCCTTCCTTTGTCCGCCGCTGGGTTGGCTTTGCCTACGCCAGCCCCGAAGCTGTTACCGACGAATTAGTAGAAATTCTAGCAGGGCCAGCAGGCGATCGGGGAGCAGCCCGCGCCTTCTGCGCTTTATTTAAAGCTGTAGGCAGTTCAAAATTTTGCCCCAGTGTCAAGATTGTGATGCGAAATTTAACAATCCCCATGCTGTTAATTTGGGGCAAACAAGACCGGATGATTCCCCCTCGGTTTGCCCGACCCCATCAATTTGTCGAATGCAATCCCAATTATGTAGAGCTAGTGGAATTAGACAATGCGGGCCACTGTCCCCAGGATGAATGCCCGGAACAAGTAAATCAAGCAATTTTGAACTGGATGAGCCGGAATTTTGCACCTATGGGCGAGAGCGAATTGCAGCACTGTTGATTAGACATGGGGTCGTTGATTACTAAGGGAAAAAAACAACTTGCAGGTATCGATCCCGCTCAAAAATACATTTGCTATAACTCGATCGCACCGGTGGTATGGTATAGCAGATGTTGAAGGCTGTAGCGACGAAGCGGAGCGGGTAAAAAGAAGTCCTGCAAGAAGGCGCAATCGAGCGATTAGGTTTCAAAAATTAAGAACGTCCTCACCGTCAGGGCGGTTGCTATATTACAAAACTTCCCTATCTTGAGAGTCAGTCGATTTGAGGTTCGAGATTGACTCCCCAGCCGCTATCTAGAGGCTTGAACTAACCTAAACCACTTGTTTGCTGTGGACGACTCCTGCAGAAAAGTAAGTCTCCGTCTTTCTGTGATGTCATCTATCTACTGTTATTGATTGCCCTTTTTTTAGAAGGTCAGAGATTGACACAATCACCAAGATAGTGTATCTTCTCTAACTGGTAGTACACATCCAAGTTATGCAGTTAGTCGAAAGGCAAGTCACTAAACCAAATCACAGGTTTTACCCAGAAGCCGATCGATTGTCTTTGCTGTCCAACAAACTTTACAACTGCAATAACTACTATATCTACGGTCAAAACTTTTTCTCAGGTCAACTAACTAATTCTCTGGGTGTCGTTCGATCACTCAAAAAGAGTCTAAATTACAAAGCATTGCCGGCCCAAGTAACACACAAAACTCTCCCGTTACTGCTGAAAACATGGACTAGCTATCATAGTGTTAAATTGGCGGGCGCGATCGCGATCGCCCCACTAAGTTTCAAGCAGCACCGAAAATCCCTGATTAAAAAAATCCGAAAAAAAGAGAGCAGGGGCGATATGTATTTGTATTTAACTGTCAATGTGTTAGCAAAAAAGCTTTTCCCAAAGAATATGTCATTTTGTCTGGGACTAACATTTGGCGGCTTGGAAAAGTTACCTAAATCTTGGAAATCCGGATTGTTCCCCAGGTAAGTTGTTAAGTTATTGAGGTAGTTTAGGAAAAGTTAGAACAAAACGCAAGTGTAAAGCGGATTATAACCCTTGCCACAACGAGCTTCGCCAACATTAAAGAGCTATGAAACCCCTCCCTGGAAGAACGGTAAAATTCTACCTTCTAACTTGTACCTTCTAACTTCAAGAAGCACCTTGTTTCTTGCTCCTAAAAATAAATACCTTCCTTTGTGCCCAGAATCTTTCAGTCTGCTTATAACCGAGCGCCCCCAAGTATACGGGAAAGTTCAAAAATGCCGGGATCTGGCATTTTGGAGCCTGTGAACGCATAAAAAAGTCAATTTAGCCAACAACTGACGGCCCCCGTGCCCCCGGTCTGCTGGCGGCTAACTGCTGAAAGCCGATCGGGCAAGCAGCGCCCTTCCAGCTTTTGGCAGTAACGCAAACGAGGAAAAAACTGTCGTGAAATTCCACTGGCTACTACCGAGTTTCTTAAGTGTATTTTTGCTCGCCGGAGCCGCCGAAGCAGCTAGACTGCAATCTTGGCGGTTTGATGCTTCAGAGAACCGGCTTTACATTACAACAGACGGGGGAGTACAACCCAAGGCTCAACTGATTTTCAATCCGATGCGGTTGGTAATCGACTTGCCGGGGACGAGTCTGGGTCGTCCCTCGGTCAGCAAACCGCTCTCAGGCGCGATCGAATCGGTGCGGGTAGGACAGTTTGACAACGATACGACCAGAATTGTGGTCGAGATCAAAGACGGGTTTACTATAGACCCTCAGCAAGTAAAATTCCGGGGGATTTCTCCGAGCGAGTGGACAGTGGATTTGCCAACGCCGGTGCCGGGAGAAACTCAAAATCCGATTTCCGAACCAGGGGGAGAAAGGTTATCGGTTGAATCTTCATCACCCCAAGCCGAGTCAGCCCAGGCGACTGTAGTTCAGAACGTTCAGGTGACGGCAGACGGTTTTTTAGTCCGCACTGCGGGCGGTCGCCCCCAAATTAATTTTGAACAAAGTCGGGCTGGGGACATCGCTACCCTCGATATTGAAGGAGCTAGTGTAGGGCCGGGCCTAAGCAGCCAACAGCCTAAAACAAACGGTGAGCACGGGGTTGACAAGATTGAAGTCCGGCAACTGCCAACAGACCCCCCCGTTACCCGCGTGACTTTGCGGATGAAGAATTCTAATACTCAGTGGCGGGCATCTGTGAGCAATTTGGGCGGGGTTGTGCTATTGCCTGGAAGTGTAGTACGACAGCCCTCGGTTTCCCGCCGCCTGACTGTAGATCCTCCCGCTAGACAAGCTCAAGGAAATTTAGCGAGAGTTCAGTCAATTGATTTAGCCAGTAACGGGACGCAACTGGTGGTGAGAACTGACCGCCAAGTCTCCTATACCAGCGGGTGGGACCAGGGGTCGAAAGCTTACTGGATCAGGATCGCCTCTGGTGTGCTAACGGGGGAAATTCCTCAGCTCGATGCCAATAGTCCTGTATCGTTTACTGCCAGCCAAGAAGATGCGGAGACTGTGGTGATTTGGGTGCAGCCGCGATCGGGGGTAGAGGTAGGCAGGGTGACGAGACCGAACCCGCAGTTGCTGTCTTTGCAGTTGCGATCGAATGCAAGCGCGCAGCAGCCTTTCACTCGCACTCCCAGCCAGCAGCAGCCTTTGCCGAGAAGGACTTTCGGAAGCGACGATTTGCCCCAAGCTTCTAACCGCCGCGCCGTAGTAGCGATCGATCCTGGTCACGGTGGCCGCGATCCGGGGGCAGTCGGGATTCAGGGCATTCAGGAGAAGGAGATTGTTTTGGATATCTCGTTTCAGGTGGCGAGGCTGCTGGAACAGCAGGGCGTGCAGGTGGTGATGACTCGGACTGACGACAGCGAAATCGACCTGGAACCGAGAGTTTCTTTGGCGGAACGGGTGAATGCTAGTTTGTTTGTCAGCATTCACGCTAATGCGATTAATATGAGTCGGCCGGATATTAGCGGGATTGAGACTTATTATTTCAATAACGGCCAAGATCTGGCGAGGGTGATTCACGCCAGTATTTTGGAGGGTACGGGGGCGACTGACCGCCGAGTGCGGCAGGCGAGATTTTACGTTTTGAGGAAGACTTCTATGCCTTCTGTTTTGCTGGAGGTGGGTTTTGTCACGGGTGCTGAAGATGCTGCTAGGCTTTCTGACCCAGCTTACCGCAGTCAAATGGCGGCTTCGATCGCTCGCGGCATTTTAGTTTATCTTCAACAAAGATAATATATTGCCGCAGGGATTGGTAATGGGTAATTGGTTATTTGTTATTTGTTATTGCTAGCAACTGACAACTGACCACTGCCAACTGACCACTGCCAACTGACCACTGCCCAGTGCCAAGTGACAACCGACTATTGACAATTAACAAATGACTACAGACTCTGGACAACAAAGAATTGGTATTTTTGACAGCGGCGTGGGCGGTTTGACTGTTTTGACCCAGTTGTACCGACAATTGCCTAACGAATCGATACTTTATTTTGGAGATACGGCGAGGCTGCCTTACGGCACTCGCACGCCGTCAGAAATTGTGGAGTTTGTCCGCGAAATTATGGCCTGGTTGGTGGAACAGGATGTGAAAATGGTCATTATGGCCTGCAACACCAGTTCTGCTTTGGCGATGGAGATGGTGCAGGCTGAGTTTGATATCCCTGTGCTGGGAGTAATTCTGCCGGGGGCGCAGGCTGCGGTGCAGCAAGGCAAGCGGATCGGGGTCATCGCAACTCCTGCTACGGCTGCTAGCAATGCTTATCGAAATGCGATTTTGGAGATGGACGATTCTTGCCTGGTGTGGCAGGTTAGCTGTCCGGCTTTTGTGCCGCTGGTGGAGCAAAACCGGATTCACGACCCTTATACTTGTGAAGTGGCTCGGGAATATTTGGCTCCTTTGATTCAGCAGCGCATTGATACGCTGATTTACGGCTGCACTCATTATCCGCTGTTGGCTCCTGTGCTGCGCTCGCTTTTGCCTGCTGGGGTGACATTGATCGATCCTGCGGTACGGGTGGTGGCTGCTGCTGCCAGAGAATTGGAGCTTTTAGGGCTGCGGAATCCTGGTACTGCGCTACCGACTCGTTTTTGCGTGAGCGGCCCCCCGCAGCAGTTTGCGGAGTTGTCGGTGCAGTGGCTCGGTTGTACTCCTGCTGTTGAGAAAATATCCCTGCCGACAGTTGTACGATCGCCCGTATCGCTGGAATCTGGCGAATAAGCTGGAAAATTTATAGGTTAATCTAACCCCCCAAAACTCAGGTAAAGCTGGCTCTGGGGGGTTTAATTATTGCGATGTAACCTAGCAATTACACATCAATAGGTAATATTATTGAACAAAAGCTTTGATGAAGAATGCAAATAATGTCCTATACGTGCTGGATCTCTTCAGCCTTGAACCATGTCACCCTATGTATCACAAGCAGTTTTACTTGTAGACGGCTATAACATTATTGGACTTTGGCCTCGACTCCGAGAGAAGCGCGATCGCGACGAACTCGAAACAGCTCGCCGCGAGTTAATAGAGGTTTTAGTTAACTACAGCGCTGTTCAAGATTTTGAGGCTCGACTGGTGTTTGACGCGCACTATCGAGATACTCCCGGCGTTAAAGAAATTATTACTAAAAATTTATCGGTGCACTACACTGACTTCGGTCAGACAGCAGATACTTATATTGAAAAATCCTGTGCTAGTTTGCGCTACGAGTTGCGATCGGTCAAAGGCAAAGGCCGCATGATTGTCGCCACCTCAGACCGAGCGCAGCAATTGACCGTAGTCGGGTACGGTGCCGAATGGATGTCCGCCGAACAACTAGCGGCTGACGTAGAATCCACTGCCCGCCGCAGTGAGCGCCAGCACAAATCGCGCAAACACAACTCCAGTCGCTTTCTCGCCAATTCCCTCGATCCCGAATCCCAGCAGCGCCTCGCCAAGTTGAGAATGGGGCTGCATTAGCTGCTGAAACCCCCTTGCTGTATGACAAAAAAAAAGTTTGTCAAAGGCCTTGCCAAATCGAGTAAGTTCAGCTATTGTTAGTAATTGTGGGTAACAAAAACCCCCAATCCTCGGTAGCTCAGTGGCAGAGCGGTCGGCTGTAATGAATGCAAGCCTTTGGCATCAACCAAAAGCCCTAATGACATAGCAGCTCTATCCGGTAACGGGTACTGAAAAATCGGGTGAATTCAAGGAAACCGCAGCACTTCGGGTGGCGGCAATCTTGAGCCAAGTCTGGCGAAAGGCAGCGGTTGCGATCGCAAGTACCCAGGAAGGTGCAGAGACTAGAGATGAGGAGCCTAACCAATAAATCTCATAGCGCCCGACATCCGACGACAGATCACAAACATGATTTGTAGGGATGATGAAATAGTCCGCCCCCTTCGGAAACGTTGGGATAAGTGTAACCGATTGGTCGTAGGTTCAAATCCTACCCGGGGAGTTAGTAAAAGTCTGAAGTTGGAAGTTTCCAGCTTCAGATTTTTTGTTTTTATTTTCAGATATGTTTTTCTCTCATAATGTAGATGCAAACACTTTACCTGTATCATGAGCTATCGCGACATCATCACCATAGAGCCGGATAAGCGTGGTGGCAAGCCCTGTATTCGTCGGATGCGGATTACGGTTTACGACGTTCTTGGCTGGCTGGCTTCTGGAATGTCTATGACGGAGATTATTGACGACTTCCCAGAACTGACAGAAACAGTTCAGGGGGCGACAAGCGCCCCTGAACCTTTACAGGGTCTGTTTTCGCGCGAGCGACCAGCCTCAAAAATTTCGGCTTATTGACAAAATAATCTCAAGAGTGAAAAAGTAGGCAGTTGTGATAAAAAAGAAGGGTCTCGCTAATACAGCACTTCCGGATGTTATGAGGTACACTAGCAGCAATTAGTAAACCAGTTTTTGAGATGTTTCGGATTAATTAAGTCAAGAGCCACAGCAATATAGTATCAACCATTTTAGTCGGAACTTACCCCCTGCGGGGTAGTCCCGTGGATCTCTGGCGCATATGAGCTATAGGTTTGGTCGATTCGACCGGCTCCCTCGCGTAGCCATGTAATTTTAGATTTTCTTAAGATTTTTTATAGTCAGAGCGTGAGATAATTGTAGTGATGCACATGGCAAGAGTCCCCAACCGCAATTCCCCAGCCGCTGTCCTCTTACGTCAGTCTTATCGAGAGGATGGAAAAGTGCGCAAGCGCACCCTAGCTAACCTCTCGAAATTGCCGGATGATGCCATTGAAGGACTGCGAATTTTCCTCAAAGGTGGCACCGCTATTTCTAGCTTAGAATCCGCCTTTGACATCCAACGTTCCTTACCCCACGGTCATGTGGCCGCTGTGTTAGGCACGCTCAAAAATATCGGACTAGAATCATTAATTAGCGAGCGATCAAGTCGCCAACGAGCTCTAGTCACCGCGATGATAGTGGCACGAATTATCGACCCCGCCTCAAAATTAGCCACCGCACGCGGACTATCCACAGATACCTGTAACATCACAGTTTGTGAAATCTTAAAAGTTCAAAATGCTTCGGCAGACGAGCTTTATGAATCAATGGATTGGTTGTCAGAAAGACAAGCAGAAATCGAACAAAGAATCGCAGCATAACACCTATGTGAAGGGAGCCTAATTCTTTACGACGTTACCTCCACATATTTTGAAGGAACCACCTGTCCCCTGGCTCAATACGGCTATTTGCGGGACAAAAAGAGAGGGAAATTACAAATCATTTTTGGATTACTTTGTAATGCTGCTGCCTGCCCCATCGCTGTCGAAGTTTTTGAAGGCAATGTCAACGATGCCACAACCTTAAGTCCGATACTGGCAAAAGTCCGCACTCGGTTTGGCATTCAACGGCTAGTATTGGTGGGCGATGGGGGTGTACTTAGGGCTTGCTGAATAATCGATCGCCAACCAAGAGCAGGAGCGATCGATATATTCAAGCAGAGTTAAATATAAGTT